>NZ_JFHJ01000657.1:0-5446 GCF_003666285.1 Mesotoga sp. HF07.pep.5.2.highcov
CAATAAGCCCCAGAGGTATCCGCTTGCCGAATGGAAACTGAATCGCGCCCTTGCTTCTACTAAACTCTGTCAACCGGGCGGCAAAACGTGCAACAGCTTTGTCACCTGGATAAAGTCCGATGTGGTTCTTGAAGGCTGCGAAGTGGATGATATTGTGATTTCTCCAGTAAGTCGGCATTCTCCAGGAAATTCGTTCCTCTGCATCTGGTAGCGTCGCACGGAGTGTATCCCGTACTTGGTGCAGGAGCAGCTGAAAGCTCTCAGGTTGAGCTTCAATGTACGCGTCAATCGTTTTCTGGGGAATACCACACGAATGTCTCTGGTTCTCTTTCTCGAATTCACGACCACATTTCGGACACTGCCACAAGGTAACTCACTACTCCCTTTCCATTATCGTTGCCTTGACGCTGTCACCGGGCTTCTTTCCAATCTTGGCTCTTATATCCTTCCTTATGACGATTACGTAGCAGACCGTACCACCAGGTTCTTCATTCCCATATTAACAACGCTTCCGCCGTACGGTTAGCCGTCAAAACTCGCGCGGACCCTTAATCCTGCCCCTGCCAAATTCCTTCCTTAAATCATTAGGGAATTCGCTAAATGCCCCATCTATGTCGGGAGCTTCGAAAAGATGGCATCAGACTCATATACTTTCGGGTTCTTAGTCAATAACTCCCTTCAGAAAAGATCTTCAGTAGCCTCTCCGCGGCGAAAATAAACAAGTACGTTATTTCACGGCTCTTATCACAGAGCGCCTCCATCAATGTTCAGGCTCATAATCCTGTAATTCTTTGTCCCGATCGCTGAATCTGAATCTAATAGTCAAACCGAGAACAAATCAAACTGAATATGTATATAGATAATACACGGTTGCTCTTATGTTGTGAAGAAGCGATCGTTCTCTATGGCAGTCAAGAAACTCATCGAGAAAAGTGCGATAATTCTAGGGTTTTATCTTTCAAAAAAGAAATCGGAAATCCGATTTCAAGCAGCAACAAAAGTCGTTATGTGAAACCAGTATTCAATGAACTGAGCTTTAACCTGAGCTGCATGGTAGATAGAAAAGTCCCGCTTTCGACCGTACTCTAACTCATCCATTTATCCCGGGCCGAGCGTTCCTAGAGTTAGTCCAGTGTAACGTAGCATCCCTTTCCCTTCATGCAGCCTCCTAGCGCGAATCCTGTTGATTTTGGATTCATTCCAGGCAGGTAGAAAACGGTTGTGAGTTCCTCAACATCCTGGCCATGTTGGAGCCAGATGCTTTCTGCCAGTTTCTTCAGGCTGTCTTCGGACTGGCTGTAATTGAAGATCCGTATTTTGACGTTTCTACGTCGCATTGCCTTTCCGAAATCCCTAATTTGAAGGATTTCGTAGCTAATCTCCTCGCTTTTCACTGTTTATCCCCCTAAGAATAATTACAACACGGATATTATTTTACAGCAGTTAACACCAAAAGCAAAATCTCCAATTTAATTGTCTTTACAGTAGTAGTTCGCCAAATTACTATCAAGACATTGTTGAATCAATAGATTAAGTGATATGATTAAGTAGATATTTTGAGGGGTGGATATAACAGAAGGAGGTTTTAAATGAGAGGATTTGATGAACTCCGGTACATCAGACCTACTTTAGTCATATTCATCTTTCTAGTAACGATTCTTCTAATGATGCTACCGTACCATGTCTTTCAGAATGAAGCTATCAGCTATACTCAGGAGATCTATTCGGGAATCTTTGAGACATCTGTCGAAAATCTGGGATCCGCTTTGTCTTTGGGATATTTCCAATGGAATGCCATGTACGATGCCGTTTTGTCGAAAGACGACTTATTCATCGAAGAGATGCTCCAGGAGATCCAAAATGAGTTTCCAGCAGTGAAGTCGGCCAGGCTAGTAAGCAGACCGCCAGAGATACCGGCTAAAGACGTCTACAAACTAGCAACCATAGAGCAGGAGGTCTATCTCTACTTCAACGTTTACGACAGTCATATGGATAATGAGATCTCAGATGCAGTAGTGATTGTTAGTATTGACAAGAATGTTCTGCTTTCGGAGATGAGTTTGGATGATAGAATTACCTTCTCTCCGGGCGGATCGAAGAGTTTCGCCTACGGCCTGAGAACCGAAATAAAAGGATATGACCTTACTAAGTGGATGATTCTGCATTCCGTGGCGGCTGGGATAGTTGGTGTCTTGTTCATGATGGAAGCGCTGGCGCTCGGTCTGTCTAGATACTATGAGATGAGTGGTCTTCAGGAAATTATGTATTTGTGGGAGATGGAAGATTCCTACACAGCCTTTCACTCCAAAAATGTGGCAAAAATTGCTGAGTTTTTGGGCAAGAGTCTTGGATTGAGAAGAAAGAAAGTCATGGAGCTTGTGAACGGAGCAAAACTTCATGATATTGGTAAGATGGGTATTTCACCAAACATACTGAGAAAGCATGGCCCTCTCGATGAAATTGAAAAGGAGGTAATACACAATCACCCTCAACACGGTAAAGAGGTTCTTCAACATTTCAAATACCTCGAGAGATTCATTCCTTACGCCTATCTACACCACGAAAGAGAAGACGGTTCTGGCTATCCCCAGGGCCTAAAGGGAGATGAGATACCGCTCGAAGCAAAGATCTTGGCCGTAGCTGATGTGTTTGAAGCTCTCACAGCGGATAGGCCCTACAGGACTGCTTACTCTTTTGGTCAAGCGGTGGACATGATGACAGAAATGCCTCTCGATCAAGATATAGTATCCGAACTGATAAGTATTCTTCCGGAACTCGAGAACGAGCTTTGCGGGAGGAATCCGCGTAAGTGCGGGATCATTAGAAGTCAAAGTTGATTTTCTGGATAGCCTCATCAAACAAGTCTGTGACGCAAGCAACTCATACACTCTTCTGCTTCTGGTCGGAGCGATATGATGGGCGTTGATTTCGTTGTGCGGGTTTTCTGTCTAGAAGGCTTAGCAGATCGACACTTTCTGAAGATTGACTCAATACAAAGGAGAAGCATAGAATAATAGACAGGGGTGGTGAAAATCACAGTTTCAAGCGTTATCCCGATTTTGGTCGTAGGGCTTGTTATCACGGTAATAGCCATATTCGTTCGTGGTTTTACGATAGTCATGGACAATATCTAGATGCCGGAGCCATTCTCCAAATTTGGATTTCTTTCGCAGTGATGGACTGTAAAAAAACTTTCGATGATGCACTTTCTTGTCTCCATCGCTTCTTCATTTGAAGGAAATTGGCAGTATAGTATTGATTGTGATTTTCTGGTGAAGAACATGAGTCATACCTTCTGCAAATACATTCCTGCAGAAACAAAAGCCCATGAAGACCCGTCCCCCCATCTTACTCGAATAGTCCTCAGGATGAGAAATAGAGTACATAGGCTCTCATTGGCAACTCTTCAGCAACAGTAAGTGAATACATCTACAGTCTATATTTCGCGAAGTCACTTCTCATTATGCAGGGAAATCTAAAACGGGTTGGTTATTTTCAGCTCAGTGCATCGCCATGAGAGCAAAAATCGGATGTTTAGTGAAAACTGCTGATCACAGCCACTGGCAATTCTAAAAGCCTTAGAGCTAATGAAACAGTGGTCTTGGATCGCCGAAAAACTCGCCCAAAAACAAACAAGCCTCCCAACGGGAGGCTAGATTCATTGATCTGAGCGCTTCATACACGCACGTAGGCCCTAAATGCTTGGTGGCGGCGGTCAGAATCGAACTGACGACTCTGCGGGTATGAACCGCATGCTCTAGCCAGCTGAGCTACACCGCCTAATAATGGTAGCGGGGACAGGATTTGAACCTGTGACCTTTGGGTTATGAGCCCAACGAGCTACCAGACTGCTCCACCCCGCACCGAGTATCTATCTGCTCACAATATTCTATATATTAATGACCTGCTTTCTTTGCTTCCATGGTGCCGGGGATGGGAATCGAACCCACACGGAGCCCTCGCTCCAACGGATTTTAAGTCCGTTGCGTCTGCCAGTTCCGCCACCCCGGCAACCGTACACTATGATAACACCGGCACATTTCCTTGTCAACCGGAGCTAGAGCTCGACTGTCTGAAGATTCGATGGTATCTGAATCTCAAACTCATACTGGAGTTCTTCGGCAAGGTTTTCCAGCGCGGCTTCATCACCGTGGACGTAGATCAGTTTCTCCGGCTGAAGTCTTCTGGGAAGATCCAGCAGCTCCTGGTAGTCTGCGTGACCGGAGAAGTTGAAGATATCTATGTTCTTTGTGCCGATCTCGATCGAATCGTCTCCCATTTGAATTCGCTCATCGCCGTTCTTATTTGCCTGTAGGATTTTGTAACCGTCGGATTCGGGACTCTGGTAACCCATGAAGAAGATCCCGTCTCTGCTGTTCGGCAGCATCTGTTTTGCGAATATATACGATAGTGTATCCTCGACGAGCATCCCGGCAGAGAAGACAAATAGAGCGGGCTCTCTCGAGAAGAGGAGCCTCTCGATGTTCTTTGGAGCCACAGTAACGTTATTCTGAAAGCTCTTGATGAACCACTTTCTGTCCTTTTCGCTTATACTCTCGTAGTTGCTCATGTAAAGATTGCTGAGGGAGGCCACCATCCCATTCGTGTATATCGGGACGGAGGGGATCTTTTTCTTCCCCATGAGCATGAGGAGCATATAGATTGCTTCCTGGCCCCTACCAAGAGCGAACACAGGCATGAGAATACGACCACCGTTTTCCAAAACGCGCTTCACGGATTTGCTCAGACGCTCTATTTCGCTATATCTTGTTAGAAGCTGATTTTCTTTCGCACCGTATGTTCCCTCGGATATGAGTGTCTCAACCTTTTTGGGAAGCTGGGCAGGTGGGATGGTGAGCTGCTGCGAAAGCGAAATATCTCCTGAATACAGTATCCGCCTTCCTCTGTGTTCAAGAAAGATCGAGGCGGCGCCCATAACGTGGCCTGCAGGGTACAGGGCAACATCTACCACATCGTCTATTGAGTATCTCTGAAAGTACTCCATGGGATATATTCTTCTCTTCAGCTCGTTCACTTCGCCGTGGTTGTAGAGTATCGGCTCGACCCCGTCCTTGGCGTTTTTCTTCTTCATGACTTCGACTGAGTTCTGGAGTATTCTTAGCGCCAGACCTTTGTTTTCCTTTGCCATGAGGATCGGGCATTTGGCCATCTTTGAGAAATATAAGGTAGAGAAGAGAGATGGTCGTAGTGGGAGTGAGAGATCATTATCACATCTAGATCGTTTATCTTGTCAATTTCCGGTAGCGACTCGTAACCTTCCTTTACTGGGTGTCTTCCTGCATCAATTAGGATATTCTTGCCGTCCAGACTAAGGAGATAGGAGTTTGCGCCTATCTCGCGGCCGCCACCAAGCGGCGTTAGTGTCATCAAATTTCCTCCTTCTTCTTATAATTCTAACTCAACTTTGACAGCAAAAGAGAATAAA
>NZ_JFHJ01000057.1:0-1212 GCF_003666285.1 Mesotoga sp. HF07.pep.5.2.highcov
CCGGATCTACTCAAAGAGATTGCATAATAGACCACTGTGGTGGTACGTCTGTTTTTCTTTTCATTTTTCCCTTGTTTAGCTGTTTTCAGATTTCTTGCTGTCAAAGTTGAGTCTTACAATAAACACAAATATCGCCTATCTTTTGACGGAATCTCCTTGTGCAAGATTGACATTCAGAATGCAAATGGCAATGCCGCTGTTCTACTGAAGACAAATGATCAAAATTTTTTCCGATAATCCTCCCTCCAAGAAACAACGGGGTGCAATCCTCGATGCAATGTATTTGGAAACAAGATCCCTTCGCTGGAGAAACTGTTTTCAGTTAAAAGAAAAAGCAAAATTGGTGTTGGTTGCTTAGCTCAAGTTCTTAGACATCTGAACTACATAATAGCTTTCCATCTGATTTGTTGTCAGAACATTCAATAGTTCGTTGAAGAAATCAAAGGCTGTCTTTCGCAAGTGATATTTTGAATATAACGATTTGCAGTTATTTGTTGGCAAAATTCGATTGCTTTTTGCAATGTTATATCCTTGTTAAGATGCAGTAAATATAACCAATTAGACGAAATTCGATCTGGAATAAAAAATCATTCGTACGTTCTCCTAAAAATTATTAGTTCCTATGATTCAGCTAATAATGTGTATTTTACTTTGAATGTATGGAAATATATCGAATTTCGTATTCTTAAAAACTAATCATATGAATACATCATAAGAATAGATCAAGTAGATAATACTTATGAATAAATCGTATATAATATTCCTGTAACACCCGGTTTTTCACAAACCGTCCGGAGGAGATCTTATGAGGAGATACGGGAATACAATTCTAATAAGCGTTTTACTTTTCATAGCCTTGATCTTCAGCAGTTGCGTTCCCAGAGTGAACCTATTCACTGTGGAGGTTGTTTCGGAGCCGGATGCAATTTCGGTTGCCCTTCTAAAAGACATCGAACAGGCGAATTATGAAGCTTCAGATGTCCAGAAAACCCCGCTAGTTCTTAACCTTAAACCCCAGGAGACTGTAGTCGTCAAAGTTATAGAAGAAGAACCACTTGAAGAAACTGAGGTTATACATGTTTTCGATGGCTGGGCCGACGGATCTAAGGCGAATCCAAGAGCAATTACGGCCGATTCGAATAAGAAAGTGGAAATCAAGACAGTGAAGAATGTTAGGGTCTCTATATCAACGAGCCCCAGAAATCTTGTCGA
>NZ_JFHJ01000307.1:0-716 GCF_003666285.1 Mesotoga sp. HF07.pep.5.2.highcov
AAGAAAAGAGTCGGGGAGCTATGCGAAGCTTTGGAATCGATTATCTAGGTAAGATGATCTCCGAGATGTCCCACGGCATGAAACAAAAGATAATGGTCATATCCGTTCTGATGAGACGGCCCGAAGTGATATTCCTGGACGAACCCACAGTCGGCCTCGATGCAAGAAGCGCAAAAATCCTGAAGATGCTTCTGGAGAAGTACAAGAATGAGGGATCTACGATTTTTATGACGACCCACGTACTTGAAATCGCTGAAAAGATGTGTGACAGGATAGGAATAATCAATAAGGGGAAGTTGATTTCGGAAGGTACAATGAATGAATTGAGAAGGAAGGCCGGTGCCGATGAAAGGGAAACTCTCGAAAACCTCTTCCTTCAGTTAACCGGTGAGGATGAAGACATCCAGGAAATAGTAAGTGCACTGTGAGGTGGCCCCTTTGAATGATTTAAAGCTATTCTTCAAACACAAGCTGTTTCTCTTCCCAGGCAAGAGAGGCAATAGGGGTGGCCTTTCCGGTCAGCTATTTATTTTCGCCGTATTTGCGATTATGATCGGCACGTTTCTTTGGGAGGTATATGGATCTACTGCAGGGGTCTCTATCGAGGGAGTCTCTCTTGGAAAGGTTATGGCAGGTTTCTTCCTAACTATCTCAGGGTTCTTCTTCCTGATTTCTTTCTCCGCGACGTCATCATATCTCTTCATGAGAAATGAGGA
>NZ_JFHJ01000406.1:0-844 GCF_003666285.1 Mesotoga sp. HF07.pep.5.2.highcov
CTGAGAAGGGGGGTCGATGTGATTTCCTGCCCAACCTGCGCGAGAACGGAAATAGATGTCGAAGCTCTCGCCAGAAAAGTCAATAGCTGGGTCGGCAACACAGATGCAGACCTCTCGGTTGCAGTGATGGGCTGTGTGGTCAATGGAATCGGAGAGGGCACTGAAGCAGACATTGGGATCGCTGGAACGGCTTCAGGCGGAGTGATTTTCGTGAAAGGCGAAATCGTTGAAAAAGTAGAAAGGGCAGACCTTGAAGCAAGATTCCGTCACTGGTTCAAGACGGTCTTGTCAGGAGGAGTATGATGAAAGTAACGATAGTCGGAGCCGGTATGGTGGGCTCGTCAATAGCTTATGCATCGATGATAAAAGGTGTTGCAAGAGAGATAGCTCTTGTTGACATAAACAGGGAACTCGCCAAAGGTCAGGCAATGGACTTGAGTCATGGCAATGCCTATGTTAGACCAATGAGAATTCATGGCGGAGATTACGATGTCTCTTCAGACTCGGATGTAGTCGTAATAACGGCCGGTAGACCTCAAAAAGGAGGAGAGAGTCGCCTACAGCTTCTAAAGGACAACGCAAGGATAGTGAAGGAAGCGGTGGCTAAATCTCTTTCCTACAGCAAAGAGCCAGTTTTCATAATCGTGACGAATCCCGTCGACGTTCTTACATGGGTGGCATGGAAAGCGTCCGGTTTACCAAGAAACAGGATAGTAGGCTCTGGAACGACTCTAGATACGGCAAGGCTCAGACAGAGCATTGCAGACCACTGCCAGCTTGACCCAAGAAACGTACATGCTTATGTTCTTGGTGAACATGGTGACAGCGAGATCGTCAACTGGTC
>NZ_JFHJ01000508.1:0-1841 GCF_003666285.1 Mesotoga sp. HF07.pep.5.2.highcov
ATGGCAGATTTTATCAAGGAGAATCTAGGCGTTGATATCCTGGAGGACTCAGATGATAGAATGATGGCCGTCCTTAAGAAACACAACACAGAACCGGAGATTAAAGAGAGAGGCCATTTAATCGAAAAATTGTGGGATTTGGTTGAGCATAATCTTGTGAATCCCACCTTTGTTACCGAACACCCGGTAATTATTTCTCCGCTTTCAAAGGTGCACAGAGAAGACTCAAGAGTTACAGAGAGATTTGAACTGATAATAAGCTCGATGGAAATGGCTAATGCTTTCAGTGAGTTGAATGATCCTATAGAGCAGTACAACCGTTTCCTCCATCAGGCGGGTTTAAGGGATATAGGTGATGAGGAAGCTCAAATGATGGATCATGACTTTATCAGAGCCCTCGAATACGGTATGCCCCCTACGGGTGGGCTTGGAGTAGGTTGGGACAGGATAATTATGCTGGTTACTGATTCCCCATCGATCAGGGATATAATCCCCTTTCCACTTGTAAGACCTATCTCCTTTGAGGAAGAAGAAGCATTAGAGATAAGCGATGAACAGTAGAGGTGATTTGATGACTCTTTATGATCGCATTCAGCAGGATATGAAAGAAGCAATGAAGGCAAGAGACTCTCTCAAGACCAATACACTGAGAAGCGTGATCTCGTCGGTAAAGATGTATCTTGCATCTTCTGAAGAAGCTAGATCGGGTGAGCTAACGGATGAGATTGTGATTGGCCTTGTAAGAAAAGAGGCGAAAAAACGTGAAGAGTCCATCGAAGCGTACAGAAAGGCTGAAAGAGACGATTTAGTACAAAGTGAATCCGAAGAGCTCGAAATACTTAAGAGTTATCTTCCCGAAGAAATGAGTCCTGATGAAATAAGAGCAGTAGCACTAAAGACAATCGAGGATTTGAAGGCAAACAACCCCTCCGATTTGGGAAAGGTTATGAGAGAACTGATGGTTAGATTGAAGGGGAGAGTGGATGGGAAACTCGTCAACAAGATTGTCAGGGAGCTTTTGGAGAGTAGATGAAAGTCGAGTTCTTGACTGCAGAAATCGGGAGCACCACTACGGTGCTCTCTGCTTTTTCATGTGACGCTTCTGGATCGATGAGATTTGTGGGACAGGGTGAGTCCTATACGACCGTAAATGAGAACGATGTCACAATCGGCATTGACAATGCTTTGAGAAACCTGAAGAGATCTCTGGGCTGCGACAACCTCGAATGGAGTGTCTTCCTGGCTTCTTCAAGCGCGGCCGGCGGTTTGAGAATGACGGTTCATGGACTGGTGTACGACATGACCGTAAAGGCGGCAAGAGAAGCTGCCCTGGGAGCTGGCGGAGTGATAAAGCTGGTAACAGCCGGCAAATTGAGTGAGAGAGATCTAAAGAAGATTGAGGCAGCCAATCCAAAGCTCATACTTCTTGCAGGTGGGGTCGATTACGGAGAAAAAGAGACTGTGGTACATAACGCCGAGATTCTTAGAGATCTCGATCAGAATATTCCAATAATATTCGCTGGGAATGTTGCTGCTGCCGATGACGTTCTAGAAATAATCTCGACTAACGGGAGAGACGTCCATATTGTCGACAATGTTTATCCGCGAATAGACGAGCTAAACGTCGAACCAACGAGACAAGTGATTCGTGAAGTCTTCTCCAAAAATATCGTCAATGGTCCCGGGATGGAAAAGGTCTATTCAGTCATTGACAAACCGATAATACCGACTCCCGCGGCCGTCATGCTGGCGACGGAACTCTTTTCCCAAGTCAATGACGACGTTATTGTGGTAGATATCGGGGGAGCAACCACCGATGTCGATTCCGTTACAGACGGAGA
>NZ_JFHJ01000256.1:0-4794 GCF_003666285.1 Mesotoga sp. HF07.pep.5.2.highcov
CATTACACAGACACGAGGGTGAAGGGACACATAATGATCTGTTTCCTTGCACTTGTAATGGAGACTGCCTTATGCAGAAAGCTGAAAGAGATTGGAAGTACTTTCTCTTACGCAGAAATACTCGAAGACTTGACAGAGATAAGAGCAGTTGAGATAACGGTAGAAAACAAACGCTTTCTTGCAAGGACTGAAACGATGGGCAATGCTTACGACGCTTTCAAAGCACTCAAGATAAGACCACCGGATCTACTCAAAGAGATTGCATAATAGACCACTGTGGTGGTACGTCTGTTTTTCTTTTCATTTTTTCCCTTGTTTAGCTGTTTTCAGATTTCTTGCTGTCAAAGTTGAGTTATACAGAAAGCTGAAAGAGATTGGAAGTACTTTCTCTTATGCAGAAATACTCGAAGACTTGACAGAGATAAGAGCAGTTGAGCTAACGGTAGAAGGTAAACGCTTTCTTGCAAGGACTGAAACGATGGGCAATGCTTACAACGCTTTCAAAGCACTCAAGATAAGACCTCCGGATCTGCTCAAAGAGATTGCATAATAGACCACTGTGGTGGTATGTCGTTTTTCTTTTCATTTTTCCCCATGTTTAACTGTTTTCAGATTTCTTGCTGTCAAAGTTGAGCCAAACAAAGAAAGCGGGTCATCCGACCCGCTCTATACAATCAATCTATTAGGTTCTTAGGTTTAGTACCCTAGAGATCTTGGGTCAAGAGCATCTCTCAAGGCGTCGCTAGAAGGTTGAATCCCATGACCACAATGAATATGAAGATACCCGGTATAAGAAGCCATGGAGCTTCAGTCATTGCTTTAATGCTTTGCGCCTGTGAAAGCATCAACCCCCAGCTTGCAGAAGGCTCTGTGATCCCTAGGCCCAGGAAGCTCAACCCGGCCTCGCCCAGTATATAGCCTGGTATAGACAGAGTAGCAGCTACAATAATGTAGGTTGCCGTGTTTGGAATAATATGCCTTAGTATTACACGAGAAGACGGATAGCCCATAGCTACCGCAGCCTGGACGAATTCCGTCTCCTTTAGACCTAGAACCATTCCACGAATGACCCTTGCCATTCCAGGCCAGCCGATGAAGCTAAGTATTACCACTATTAGCAGATAGGTCAAATGCGATGGAATGCTGGTGGGAAGTATTGCCCGCAATGAGATTAGCAAGTAGAAACTCGGGATAGACATCAAAACTTCTGTTACTCTCATTAGTATCTCGTCAGTAATTCCACCAAAGTAACCGGCAGCACCTCCAATTGATAGGCCAAGAGAAAAAGTTATCATTATAGCAAGTAAACCAATACTCATGGAGATTCTTGAGCCTGCCAGAATTCTTGAATAGACATCTCTTCCGTATCTGTCTGCTCCGAATAAAAGCAGCTTCGAAGGCTGGTCGGTACCGAAAAGATGAATGTCTGTTGGGATCAACCAGAAGAGCTTGTATTCCCAAGACTTCACGAAGAATTTAACAGGGTACTTCACGGTTTCGTAAGTCTTGACTTCAGGTTCAACGATTACCCCAAGAAGAGTTGGAGAGATTTCAAGCTCGGCAAGAAACTCTTGAGCAAGCTCCACATCTCCTCCGTCAAGATCGATTATTTCGTTGTAAAGACTTATGGCTTCAAGAACAACATCGTCAATTTCATCCTCTTTCTGAGCGAAGACTCTGTGAAGTGTCCTTTCAGTCACCACCTTCACAGGCGGTCCAATTTTTTGAAGCTCTCTAAACCTGCTAGGGCTCAAAGAGTCTATTGTAGTTTTGTTCGTGGTTTCGCTAACCTGTGTCCTCTCGAAAAGCTCCAGTTCATTCAGTTTGATGTTCTGGATAATGGAATAATCTGGTTGCCCTATGTTAGCTCGATTTCCATCTGCGTCTAAAGCGTATCTTTCGGTCTTTATTGTGAGAAAGATATCTTTTACTCCGTTCTCACCCTTCCTAAATGTGATTTCCTCGCCTGTGGACTTGTCGATTGCTGTCAGCGCTCCTACGGAAACACCTTCAGCAAAAGTCGTCCTGTATGTTTCTGGATCCCGTTCCATGACCCAGGCATAAATGTAAGGAGCGGTGAGCTTCCCTTCTTCATCTGTCCAGTGAACTTTAGATGGCGGGGCAAACGATAGACCCTGAGTCTGCTCGTAAGGGCTGTTTGGCGCAAGGAAATCTGCGAACAACGCAATTAGGTACATTATAATCAGTATCCAGAGGGAAAGCAAACCCAACTTGTGCTTTCTCAAGGCTCTCCAAACGAGCTGCCAGCGGCTCATGTATTTTACTTCAAAGAGATCCTCTTTGCTGATCTCCGTGCTCTGCAATGTATTATTATCGACAATATCTTTCTTCTTCATTTCACACCCCTCAGCTCAGCCTATAACGTATTCTGGGATCGACCCAGGCGAGCAACAGATCAGCAAGCAAATTGCCGATTACCAGAAGTACAGCAGAAAGGAGTAATGTTGCCATAACAAGAAACAAATCCTGAGCGTTTAAGGCTTCTATAACAAGTCTTCCCATTCCAGGCCAACCAAAAACCGTCTCCGTCAGGACAGCCCCCCCAAGCAAGCCGGAAAGTGCATATCCAAACATAGTAACGATAGGATTTATTGCATTTCTCAATGCGTGTTTATATATGACATTCTTCTCGGGCATTCCCTTTGCTCTTGCGAAGAGAACATAATCCTGCCTGAGTTGATCTAGAAGCTGACCTCTCATCTGTCTCATCAAACCGGCCAACCCGGATGTGCCAAGAGTGACCATCGGACCGGCAACATGCCAAAGGTAGTCTCCAATCTTTCCAAAGAAACTCAGGTCGCCGAAGTTCTGAGATATTATCCCACCTATTGGGAACCAACCGGTTTTGGCCGCCATAAAAAGCCACAGCAGTGCAAAGAAGAAGTTTGGAATTGAGATGCCAATAAACGCAAGAAAAGAAAAGGCCTGATCGCTGGGAGAATACTGATGAAGCGCAGAATAGATACCCAGAGGAATACCGATTCCCCACGTGAAAATCAAAGTGCTGATGCTCAACAAAAGAGTTGCCCCTAGTCTTCTCCATACCAGTTCGAAAACTGGAATTCTATAGCTGAAAGAGTACCCGAAATTACCTGTAAGAACATTACCCAACCATTTGAAATACTGTACAAATACATTCTGATCAAGCCCAAACTGACTTTCGAGAACGGCGATTTGCTCCCTCGAAATTGAAGGGTTCAATCTGTATGCATCCAAAAAATCTCCAGGGGCAGCGGATATAATCATGAAGGCCAGTATCGAGACCCCAAGCAAGACGGGAATTGCAAGAATCAGCCTTCTAACTATATATTTCAGCACCTCATTCCCTCCTCAACACTTTAGCTGTTTTGCGAATGATTTCGACCAATATTAGTAAAAGCGGGAGGAAAGCCCTCCCGCTTAAGGAAACGCGCTAAATTACTCTTTCCACCAACCTTCAAGCTGGTAAAGAAGACCAGTGGCAGGTGTAAGCTTTTCCACCGGCATCTTTATGTTGTTCTTGTAAACATAAAGGAAATTCTGAGCCATTGTAAAGACCACTGGCTGATACTCTGCAAAAATCATCTGGAACTCCGCAAACAAATCATATCTGTCCTGATCGTCAACTGCGGACGTCTGGAGTCTGTAGATTTCGTCTACTCTCTTCTCCCAGTCGGGAAGAATGTACATGTCTTCCGTTATGTGGTCATCAGGATTGTAGTCTGGAGGGTAGTTCCAGAAGTGCAAACCGCCATCGAGCCTGTAAACGTTCCAACCTGTTCCGGGGTCTACACTGCCGGTTAAACCAATTACTACAGCTTCATAGGTTGCATCAGTCAGTCTTGAAACAACGGTATTGAAGTCAATGGGTCTAAAATTGACCTTGATTCCGAGCTTCGCAGCACCATCTACTATGATGTTGCTAATCGCTTCTCTAACAACGTTTCCAGCGTTCGTAAGAAGTTCAAATTCAACTGGGTTTCCATTTGCGTCGACACAGGTTCCGTCTGCGAGCCAGTCGAAGCCGCCTCTCTTTAATTCAAGTCTAGCCCTTGTGATTGAATACTTGTAAGCGAACTTCTCGATTTCGGGATTGTAGAAGCCGCTGGACGGTGATACGGGTCCGTACAGTGGAGAACCGAGTCCGTTGTATAGGGATTCAATGATGGCATCTCTATCCATTGCATATACAAAGGCCCTTCTGAATCCGTCGTTTCTGAACCATTCTCTCTTGACCGGATCTGTGGCGTTGAAATTAAAAGTCACGAATTGGGATCCAAGTGCAGGGCCACCAACACCCGTTATCCAACCCTTTTCTGCGGCCATTTCTGCTAGCCTTGGGAACTGCTCAGCAGTTGGTCCGTAAAGGTCAAGTTCGCCTGCTTCGAATCTAAGAAGAGAGGTGTTCTGGTCTGCAAGGAGCTCATAATTTAGCTTGTCGAAGTAGGGCAGCTTAACTCCGTTGCCATCGACTTTCCAGTAATATGGGTTTCTTTCGAAGACTATTCTTACACCTTCGATATAGTCTGTTATTACGAATGGTCCCATTCCAACAAGTTTGTCAAAGTCTGCAATTGTCCAGAATTCTGGGTAAGTCCCGTTGGCAACGACTTCCTCGAGAACGTGCTTTGGCATTATCGGGCGGAAGCCGATCTGCCTCAATGCGGTAACCATAGGGACAGTCCATGTGAAAGAAATCGTTGTGTCATCGACGATCTCGACCACTGGCAGCTGATCGTTCGAGTCCAGATAAGAGCCGTTCCCATTTGCCGTGTTCTCGGGAATGAAAGACAC
>NZ_JFHJ01000197.1:0-1224 GCF_003666285.1 Mesotoga sp. HF07.pep.5.2.highcov
TTCGTAATCGGGGTTGTTGTTTGCCCATATTGAAAGATCGACAGAAACATATAGAAAACTCGAGAATTGAGAAGTCTACTAATCAAGTCTATAAAGAGCCTGAGAGAGCCGATCTGGTATCATTGGTAGAGATGATTGTTTGAGGTGCACTATGGAGATAAGAAGAATCGACAGTTCGTACAAAGACAAGATTGTTGAGATCTTCCTGATGTCATTTGAATACTTCGAACCGGAAGAGAGCGAGTTCTTCTTTTCCGATCCGTCTCTCTGGAAATACGTCTGGGGAGCATTCGATGATGAGAAACTGGTTGCAGCATACATAAGCTACAAGTATCTCGCGAAGATCCGCACCAAGCCTTTTGAATGCAGGTACGTCGAGGCTGTGGCGACGCTGCCCGAGTATCGCAACAAAGGAATAACTAAGGCAATTCTCCTTAAAGACATACAGGAGGCGCTGCAGAGCGGCGTCAATTTCTTGATGCTCGACCCCTTCAAGCATGATTTCTATGTGAGGTTTGGATTCGGCCTTGGGTTTGAAAGCCTGGACTTCAAGTTCGACTTTTCTCTCCTTTCGGATGAAATTGAAGAGGACAATCTAAATATCGTTTCCGGCAAGCTCCTGAATAGCGCGAGATGCAGGAGCTCATCGAAAAGGCTAGAAAGGTCCTCTGGGAAACCTCTCGCTACACCGAAGCCATTGAAATCAACGCCTGCAGTCAGGAGATCTTCCACATGAAAGACCTCTTCGGGGCCGTGGCCGTAGACAAGGCAGGTATGCCTCATGCGATGATGGTTTACAGAAAGAAAGAGAGAAAGATGAAAGTCAGTAACTTCTCTTTCATAGACCTTGCGGGTCTCTTCGCACTGAAGAGATTCATGCTCAATCACAGAGACCAGATCGCGACCTTCGAAATGAACAGGATGCCTCCCGATTTCCCCGTGGAACTCTTCTTCCATTCCAGATGGCAGGCCGGAAAGGACCTGAAAATCGAGGACGCCTCTTCGCGAATGGTGAGAATCCTTGATCCATTGCCCGTGATCAAGGAACTTATGAACAGGTCAATTTCCGAAACAGTTGTCATCAAGATAAAAGACAAGCTGCTGCCCCAGAACAATCTCACTATCGAAATCGGAAAGGGTACTGCAAGGTTGAGTGAAGCTCCTAATGATCTGGAGATTACGATTTCCGACCTTACACCCCTCCTGACAGGAAGGCTTTCACCC
>NZ_JFHJ01000045.1:0-2410 GCF_003666285.1 Mesotoga sp. HF07.pep.5.2.highcov
AATATCATTGCATCAGCCTTCCGGAAGCTACCTGGAAGGCCGCCTCGTCGATTGTCTCAAACATGAAGATCTGAGCTTCGGAGAGAAGTCTGTTCGCAGCCTCCGCACCTGTCGATCCAAGTTGTACGGCGATCTTGACATCTGGATCGTTCAAATCTTCTTCAGTAGGTGGGAGTTCATACTTGTTCGTGTTGTAGAGAATTATCTGACCCACAGTTAGATACGGATCAGTAAAGTTGACTCTCAGTGCCCTTTCCGGAGTAATAGTCATCGCAGACCAGATGATGTCGAACTTGTTCGAAACGAGAGCGGGAATTATTCCGTCCCAGTTTACAACAACAAATTCCAGCTTCACATCTAGTATCTCGGCCATCTTCTTCAGAATATCGACTTCCAGCCCTATGCGGTCGCCGTCGGGATTCGTTCCGTAAAGGGGCATATAGCCTGCGTCCTGTCCGACTCGCAGTACACCTCTCTGCTTGACGTCATCGATGAGACTTCCAAATGCCAGGGTCATACAGAGTAAAACCAAAACCAGCAGTAACTTCTTCATAGTACACCTCCATTAAAATAAAAAGACCGGGCTATAAGCCCGGTCTGTTGAATTCTGAGAGAGCACGACTAAAGAGTGCCGCCTCCCGGAACCGGGCGCCGCAGTCTGTGATGATGAAGCTTGTTTGTTCTGATCGATGAACTGAAACTAATTCTCACAGAGATCACCTTCGTCGTGTTTTGATAAACGATAGTATCAGCACTGGATATCAAATGTCAAGTAACGTTTCGCGCAAAGGTGTTAAGAGAAGGTTTGGGGTCCTATAGAATTCTCATAATCTCCTTCGTGATCTGCTGGGCCTTCTCCGGATTGATCACAATATCGACGGATCTCGCATCTATCTTGTAAATCGGCGAAAGATCGTAATCTCTTATCCAGCTGGAGTAAAGTCTATCGAGTTGTTCCCAGTAGGCAATAGGGACCGCAGTTTCCATTTGTCTTCCCCTGCGTCTTATTCTCGCCAGAATGGTGTCAACATCGGCATCTATATAGACCAGGAGATCAGGCTTCTTGAGATACTTGATCATCGAGTCGAACATTGTCACATACGCCTTGAATTCCCTGTCGGACATCTTTCCGGTCTCGAAAAGGTTTCGAGCGAAAATCTCTTTGTCTTCGTATATTGAACGATCAAATACCGTATTTTCATTCACCTCGGCACTCTTTAGGGAGCAGTATCTGTGGTATAGAAAGTAAGTCTGGAGATGATACGACCATCTCTTCTGATCGTAATAGAAATCCTCAAGGAAGGGATTGTCGGAGACCGATTCGTAGTGAATATTGAAACCAAGGCCTTCAGCAATGGCGCTTGCTATAGTAGACTTGCCTGCACCAACATTTCCGGCAAGCACGATTATTCTTCCCACTTTCATCCCCCTACCAGATCTAATAAACAATTCTAGCATTTCAGCTTCTAAGCTAACTCTAAGGTTAATCAAGTCAAATAGTTTATCGCCTGGTTGAGGATGTGAAGACTGTGAAAAGTCGCCATAGAGTGCCACGAATTGCTACGCAGTTACTGTTTCTCCTTCTTGTTCTCTACATAAGTGTTGGTCACTATCTTTCTGAGAAGGGCATAGCGGAGCTGGCTGGTACGACAAGTCTCCATGCTGTCTGTCCCTTCGGCGGTGTCGTTACGCTATACAATCTTGTCTCTGATGGCACCTACGTCCAGAAGATACATCCTTCCAACCTTTTTGTACTGGGTGGCTTGCTCATTTCACTAGTCATTGCCGGAGCTTTCTTCTGTGGATGGATTTGTCCGCTAGGAAGTGTTCAGGAGTGGATTGGGAAAGCTGGTAGAAAACTCCTCAGATCACATTACAATAAGGTCCCAGCAGGTCTCAACAAAATCCTAAGTCTTGGAAAGTATGCCATGTTGATCTTCGTAATTGTTCAAACAGCTAGAATCGGCACGCTTTCATTCAGTAGTTTCGACCCCTATTATAATCTTTTCAATATTTGGACGGATGAAATTGCATTGTCCGGTTATATTGCAGTATTTCTTACACTTGGGGCTTCCCTGTTCATCGAAAGACCTTTCTGTCGATATGCCTGTCCACTGGGTGCGATCAACGGTCTATTCAACCGCTTCAGTATTTTTCGTATTAGAAGGCAATCTTCAACATGTATCGATTGTGGGCTATGCGATAAGGTGTGTCCGGCAGGGATTAATGTCTCGAAGGTTTCCAGTGTGAACAGCCCGGCCTGCAACAGATGCATGAAGTGTGTCGATATTTGTCCAGCTAACTCAAATTCAACACTTACGATAGAGGTCGGTCTTTCTAAGAAGTCATCAAAAGCCAGCAAGACAGTATCTGTGAAGACTTACATAATACTGGCTCTCTCAGCATTTTT
>NZ_JFHJ01000404.1:0-921 GCF_003666285.1 Mesotoga sp. HF07.pep.5.2.highcov
CTAGGGTGAAACGGGCAGCCAGAAGGTGGATTTATCGGGCTAGGGGGCTCCCCTTCCAGTCTTATATTCTGAAGCTTCCGGTCCTCGGGATCCCAGTTTGGAATCGAAGCCATAAGCGCCTTTGTGTAAGGGTGAGCGGGGTTGTTGAAGAGTTCCCTCGCTTCGGCAGTCTCTACGACGTTTCCGAGATACATTACCATTATTCTGTCGCTCATGTGGTGTACGACGTCTAAGTTGTGCGAGATGAAGATATAGGACATCTCGCTTTCTTCCCTCAGCTCCTGCAACAGGTTTATGATCTGGCTTTGAACGGAAACGTCGAGGGCAGATGTAGGTTCATCACATATAATCAGTCTCGGTCTAACCGAGATCGAACGGGCTATCGCGATCCTTTGCCTCTGTCCCCCGGAGAACTCGTGAGGGTAACGCTGAGCGTATTCGGGATAGAGACCGACTTTCATCAGAAGCTCTCCAACGTAATCTTCTGCTTCTTTTTTGGATAAGAGATTGTGTGCCTCGATCGGTTCCCGTATAATATCCCTTACCGTCATTCTGGGGTCAAGTGAATCGAAGGGATTCTGAAAGATCATCTGAACATCTCGCCGGAATTTCGAGCGCACGTTCTTTCCAAGCCCTTTGGTTATGTCGTGTTCCTCTCCATTTTCGTCATGGTAGAGTATCTTCCCACCGGTCGGCTCGTAGATCTTTACTATGGTCCTGCCCAGAGTACTCTTGCCGCAGCCCGACTCCCCGACGACTCCGATTGTCTCTCCCCTGCTTATCTCAAGGGTAACAGACTGCATTGCCCTTACATGACCGACTACCTGGAAGAAGACACCGGCCTTTATCGGAAAGAACTTCTTAAGTCCTTCTGTAGAAAGTATCTTCATTTTTCGGATCCCCCCTCGAAAAGCCAGCAGG
>NZ_JFHJ01000494.1:0-2813 GCF_003666285.1 Mesotoga sp. HF07.pep.5.2.highcov
CTCTTCTCGCCGGTAAGTCCTAGAACCGTTGTTGTATTACCAATGTCAGCAAGTAAAACCATGTTATGACCTCCTAAGTAGATAGTATCATCAGTCTTCAACTCTTGCTACTTGTGGAGGCTTCAAGAAGCGCTTGTTCTTTCACAGTTTCTTAATAATTCTCTCCACTTGATAGGCAGATGATGTGATGATATAATCTTTCTGCCAGCGCAGGCTGGAGACTGAAAGTGGGAGCGACTCGCTAGCTCAGCAGGTAGAGCACCTGACTTTTAATCAGGGGGTCGCGGGTTCGAATCCCGCGCGAGTCACCAGCGAGAGTGGCGAAATTGGCAGACGCGCTGGACTTAGGATCCAGTGGGGAGACCTGTGAGGGTTCAAGTCCCTCCTCTCGCACCAGAGAGACTAGTTTTCATTTGCGGATGTAGCTCAGTGGTAGAGCACCTGCTTGCCAAGCAGGGGGTCGCGGGTTCGAACCCCGTCTTCCGCTCCAGGAAGACGCCGAACGGCGTCTTTATTTTTTGAGCGCACTTCTTGCCTCTACAGGAAGCAAGAGAACACATTTGACTCTTGCCCAGAGTTTCTATAACGATTGTTTTTCGTTTTTTGAGAGCAGTTTCATTTTGAGAGTGAGCAGCCACTGATTTCTCTTTAGTGAGCTTCGTATATTCTACTCCCATTCTATTGTTGCTGGCGGCTTGTCTGTTATGTCGAAGACAACCCTTCCGACTTCCCTTACTCCTGAGGTTATTCGCGAAGAGGCTTCTCTGAGGATCTCATAAGGCAGTTCGTGCCAAGACGCAGTCATACCTTCTGAGCTATTCACCGCTCTCAGTGCTACAACATAACCGTATGACCGCTTGTCGCCTTTAACACCAACACTGAAGACGGGAAGCAGAACAGCGAATGATTGCCAGATCTTTTCTGATTCACCTGATTTCCTGAGAACATCCATGAATATCGAATCAACTTCCTTCAGGATTCTCGCTTTCTCAGAATCAACCTCGCCTATTATTCTCACGCCTAGACCTGGACCGGGAAATGGCTGCCTGGTCAGTAAAGACGGTTCAATTCCTAGAGAATATCCTAAATTTCTGACCTCGTCTTTGAAAAGCTCTCTTATAGGTTCCAGAAGCTTCAGATTCATCTTGTCAGGAAGTCCACCAACGTTGTGATGGCTCTTGATCTTTGCGGAGTTTTTCGAAGCGGCTCCTGATTCTATTACATCGGAATAGATTGTACCCTGAAGAAGAAAGCTCGCATTCAGTCTGTTTGCTTCTCTTTCGAAGACTTTTATGAATGTTTTTCCAATGATCTTTCTCTTTTCTTCGGGATTGTCAATTCCCTTTAACTCTCGAAAAAACTCTTCCGAAGCATCGACGTTTATCAGTTTTATACCAAGGCTTCTAAGAGCTTCACAGACTTCTATATCTTCATTCTTTCTCATAAGTCCATGATTTACAAAAATCCCAGTAAACGCATCACCCACTGCCTTAGAGGCCAAGACCGCTGCAACGGTTGAATCGACACCGCCAGAAAGGCCTCCAACTACTTTCGAGTTGCCAACGGCCCTCTTGATCTCTTCAACTTTGCGCTCAGCAAAAGCGCTAAGTTTCCAGTTTCGAGAGGCATTACAGACATTAAATACGAAATCTTCGATTAGATTTGTTCCAAACTGAGTGTGATTAACCTCTGGATGAAACTGAAAAGCGATGTCTCTTCCGTTGGAGAAACCTGCAGTTATGCCGTTCTTGCTTCTAGCTATTACCTTACATTCAGATGGAAGCGACGTAACCTCGTCTCCATGACTCATCCACGTTACTATTTCTTCTGGTATGTCACGAAAACGTTCGCTGTCCATAGATACAGTTGTAAGTCCGTACTCACCAAGTGCACCGCTTCGGACTTCGCCTCCAAGCTTTTTCGCAAGGAGATGCATCCCGTAGCAAATGCCCATTATTGGAACTGGAAAACCTTCTAGTTGTTTAGGGAAACCGAGCGCGCCTTCCTCGTAGACACTCTGAGGTCCCCCTGAAAGAACTACTCCCTTAATTTCGCTTTCGACTTTGAATTCTTCTGGACTTGCAACTGTACAAAAGACGCCCATCTCCCGAATCCTTCTTGCAAGAAGAAGTGTGTACTGCGATCCGTAGTCTATAACGGCTATTCTATCCATACGGCCTCCCAAAAAAGAGCCAAATAAATCCTGTAGTAGTTCCAGCAGAAAAGGTTCAGCATATTTACCCTGAACCACCAACTAGATCAGGAAAATCAGCCGAACAGTTCTCTTGAGGAGTCTCAAAGCACGCGACACGTCTGTCGATGCAGGCATTATCACCATCGGCCAAGCAGGCCGACACTCCAGTTCCTGCTGAAGCTAAAAGATTCAATCTTATTGGTAAGGTTAGTGCCAATCCCTGCTGTTATCAGCATATCTCCAACCCTTACTTCCATGCCTCCACCAACAATGAAATCTATGTTACTTAAAAGATCTGCGTTCATAGATACTCCAGCACGAGCAGAAAAGAGATTGTTGTATGTATACTGAGTCGAAAGACCCAGATATTTTATTGCCATCCCCTCTCTTGTGCCTAATTCAAGTCCAATCATAAAAGGGTTAGGAACAAATCTTATCCCAGCGAGCAGATCGACTGAACTTACGGAGGAACCACTGTTCCACAAATCGCTGCTGAAGGAAACTATGTATTCAATCAGTTCATATGCCTTACCTGTGATACCTCCCCTGACTGAGACACCGTAGGTTGTTGCCGTGGCGGTCGTCATGTTTAATTCAAAATCCGCCCCGTAAGCCGTAA
>NZ_JFHJ01000260.1:0-578 GCF_003666285.1 Mesotoga sp. HF07.pep.5.2.highcov
CAGATTTCAGTCATTATCAGCATTTCTTAATTATCTTACCCATTCTAGTCCGGGTATCTCAACCTTCTTTTCGAGTATGCTGAATATTTTAGTGAAGAAGAGAACCACAACTAGATAGATCACAGCAACGACGAGATACACTTCGAAAAACTGAAAGTTTCGTGAGGCAATAAACTTTGCCTGAGCCATTAGTTCCGGTGCGCCAACAATATAAGCAAGAGAAGTATACTTCAAGAGGTATATGAACTCATTTGTCCATGCTGGAATTACTCTTCTGAACGCCTGGGGCATAATGATCTGCAGAATCGCCTGCCATTTTGTCATTCCGAGAGATCTGGCCGCCTTCATCTGGTTACCTGAAATGGACTGAATAGATCCTCTCAAATACTCCGCCTGATAACAACCGCTGTTGATGGCAAAACCAATGATTGCGGCCGCGAACGGGGAGAGATTCATTCCGAGAGGTGGAAGCCCATAATACAGAATGAACAACTGTACGAGAAGTGGTGTACCTCTTATTATTTCAATAATTGCGGTCGCAACACCATGGAAGAGTTTGTTTCCATAAACTCTTGCTA
>NZ_JFHJ01000144.1:0-1775 GCF_003666285.1 Mesotoga sp. HF07.pep.5.2.highcov
TCTCCTTTATACAAGCACTTCGTGATGGATGACCTTACAGTCTCCTTCTCGTGGCCAGTTTATGATGCCAGTGGAAGTCTTCAAGGCGTAATGGGGACACATATCCTTCTTTCTGACATTGGTAGTTTCCTTGTAGATGCTGTTCGAGACTACTCAGCTTACGCAATAGTTGCCGACAAGGAAACGGGCTCTCTAATAGCGAACTCTATGGGTGTTGATAACTTCACAGTCCTTCCAGATGGCTCTTTCAGCCAGCGAACTGTTGACGATATCGGCTTTCCCGATATTGAGAAGGCTTTCATTCAGTCCACTACAAACCGGGAATCACCTTTATTCTACAGAGGTGAAGAGGAAAAGCTGTTCATTAACATGCGGGAGATCGAAATACTCAATGCTACATGGGTTGTGATGTCCGCAATTCCCGAGGCCTTCTATATGAAGGACGTGATAGACAGTATCCATCTGACCGTGATTATCGTTGTGGTTGCCTTAGTGCTCTTACTAATCATATACCATATTTTAGCGAGAAAATTGATGAAGCCTCTAGACAATCTGATTGAGGTTTCAACTGCCTTGTCTAAAGGTGATCTGTCTAAACGAGTAGAGGTTGTAAGAAGTGATGAAATCGGGATGATTTCTGAAAGCCTGAACAGAGTTGCAGACAAACTACAGTTCTTGATCAATAACCTTGAAGAGAGTGTGATAGAAAGAACCAGGCAACTGCAGAGGGCAAATGAGGAATTGAAAGAAAGCAAGAATGAGCTACAGCTTCTGCTTGACTCCACGGCAGAAGGGATATATGGTATAGATCTGAATGGTGACTGCACATTCTGCAATGCGAGCTCCGTAAAGCTGTTGGGATTCAGTGGTCCAGAAGATATTCTCGGAAAGAACGTTCATCGGTTGATTCACCACAGTCGGCGAGATGGAACGACGTTCCCGATTGAAGAATGTAAGATTGTCAGGTCTATCAAACATGGGAGAGGGTTCCAGACGGATGACGAGGTCTTCTGGAAGGCCGACGGCTCGTCTTTCGATGTCGAGTATCGTTCCTATCCTCAAATGAGAAACGGAGAAGTCGTTGGCGGTGTAATCACTTTTTCGGACATCACCGAGCGCAAAAAGAGAGAGGAGGAAATCAAATACCTTAGCTCTCACGATGTTCTAACCGGCCTTCTCAACAGAAGCAGTTTGGCTCAGATTCAGAAAGCAGTCGATGTTGAAGAGAACCTTCCCATATCCGTAATCGTTGCAGACATTAACGGCTTGAAGATGACAAATGATGTCTTCGGCCATGCGGCGGGAGACGAGTTAATAAAAGAGTCAGCCAGAATCCTTTTAGAATCGTGCAGAGAGAGAGATCTAATAGCACGTGTGGGTGGCGATGAGTTTGTCGTTATTCTTCCGGGAACGAGCGAAAAGGAAACTGAAAGTATTGCTTCAAGAATCAAAGAAGGCTTCTCCGATGCCCGTGTCCAAGCAGTTAAATGCAGCATTTCACTTGGCTTTGATACTAAGACCCGAGCCGATCAGTCACTGAATGAAATAATGGCCAACGCTGAGAGCTTCATGTACAAAGACAAGACGATACACCGAAAATCTTTGAACAGGCAGTTAATTGACTCGATTATCGATACTCTTCACACAAAGTATCCTATGGAAAAACAGCACTCTATTGCCGTAACTCAACTTTGACAGCAAGAAATCTGAAAACAGCTAAACAAGGGAAAAAATGAAAAGAAAAACAGACGTACCACCACAGTGGTCTGTTATGC
>NZ_JFHJ01000206.1:0-1122 GCF_003666285.1 Mesotoga sp. HF07.pep.5.2.highcov
CAAGAGAACCTGTATCAATCGCTTCAGAAACAAGCAGATTGGAGATCAACCGAGAGGAGGTTTCGCCTCATTTTCGTACATCACAAATCATTATTTCTCCATTTTCCAAAAAAACTAAGCAATTGTTCGCCTATAAGGCAGTAAGCGGTCTCCTTTGCTGGCTGCCTTACTCAAGCTGTAGCTCGGCAATGATTGTCTCTTCAAGACCGATAATAACTATGGTTGAACCGGGCGAGACAGTCTCTGCGGATATCAAGCAGTTCATTCTAACTAACAGTGATACAGTAAGATTATCTGGCTTCGAAGCTTTCTGCGTGATCGATGGAAATCCAAGGGTGGATCTTTCAGTATCCAAGGGAATCGAAGTGAAAACAAATGGAAGGGCAGGACTTGGCGTGAAAAAACGTGATGAAGAATGAACAGGATTTTCAGGGCACTTGAAGCATTTGCCGTTGGCGATGCGATGGGAATGGTAACGGAATTCATGACCCGCCGGCAAATCTCTACCAGGTTCGAGTTCGTAAGTGATTTGCTAGAACCGGAACACTCACCTATCCACAAAAATCTAGCAAGAGGTCAGATAACTGACGACACAGAGCAGGTGCTTTACTTGATAAAGCTCTACAATGAGAAAAGAAACTTCTCACAAGAGACGGTCAAGGAAGCTCTTTGCAGGTGGGTCGACGAGTGTGATCCTGTTGGGAAGGGTTACATAGGGCCAAGCACTAAGAGAGCTATAGAAGCCTTCAAGAACAAAGAGGAATTCGAGAGTCTGGGCACTACCAGTGGGCCCCAATGAGAGTGCTTGCTCCAGTCTTATGTAGTCTCAACAAAAGTGAAAAGCATCTAGTCGAAGTAATAAGAGACTGTGCAGTTCCTACTCATAACACGAATCTCGCTCTCGAAGCTTCCCTCTCAGTCGGATTCGCCTACTACTATGCAGCAAAGGGGCAGGGTGTTAATCAGATTGTCGAAGCAGCCATTAGAGGCTCAAGATTAGCTGGAGAAATCTCTTGCGCAGAATTCGTAGGACCTTCTGCCGGTGAAAGACTTTCCGTGATCAGAGATCAAATCAACGGTGAATTGCCTGACAATTTTCTCGACAGAATCTACTATCTGTTT
>NZ_JFHJ01000316.1:0-644 GCF_003666285.1 Mesotoga sp. HF07.pep.5.2.highcov
ATTTTCTCGACAGAATCTACTATCTGTTTGGCACAACTATGGAGGCGGTAGACGTAGCAGTTGCAGCGATTGCCATCGGGCTTTTCTGCAGAGATGATGTGTGGCAAGCAATAAGGATGGGTGCATCAATCGGCGGAGACACCGATACCATTGCAGCAATAGCAGGCGCACTGTCTTCTCTCCAAGGCGAAACTAACAATATCCCTCATTTCATAACTCAGAAAGTATCGAAAACAAACGAAAATCTTGATCTGCAGAAGTATGTAAGATACGTAGAGGAAACGAGTGATATAGATGATTAAACTATTGTCCGGAAGTGCCTCTGTGGGGATTATCTACGGGATCTTCAATTTCGTTCTAATACCGTATCTCAATGGCAAGTTTCACTCAACTGCTCTGGCTGGAAACCTGGTTTCAGCAGGAATGATTATAACGATCTTCACCGGAATGCTAATTGGCTATCTAGGCGACCGAAACAGGAAATACCTGTTCTTCATTAAAGGTCTCTTCATCATCGCAATTGCCAGCATGTTTATGCTTAGCACAGGCAATGAAATCTTGTTGGGAGTTGCTGCCGTCGTTTTCACCATGTCAATATTCAGTCTTCTTACTCCATACTCTGCCCTTGTCAGCAACGTGAGTAA
>NZ_JFHJ01000444.1:0-1975 GCF_003666285.1 Mesotoga sp. HF07.pep.5.2.highcov
TAAATATATTTAAGGTAATGTTTGACTTTTCAAGTTAGAAGTTGTATAATGAATGTGGTTGAAAGTATCTTTAGGTTCAACTTAAGTTGTGGAGGTGGACCGATGAAATACTCTATAAGCAACTGTCCCGTCTGCGGGGGGAAAATGACGATCACTGAGTACAAATGTGATAGTTGCGGTACCACGATAAGGGGAAGATTCGAGCTTGACGATATTATGAAACTCTCCGCCGAACAGCTTGATTATCTGAAGACCTTTATCAAGAATCGAGGCAATCTCTCCGAGGTTCAGAAGGAGTTGGACATCTCCTATCCGACGGCGAGAAACAGACTCGAAGATATAGTGAGGGCAATGGGCTATCAAGTTGTCGACAAGGACAGGGAAGAGGCGTCGAGAATCCTAGAGAGGCTTGAATCCGGAGAACTGCAGCCAGATGAAGCTCTCGAGATGCTCAGGAAAGTCAGAAAAAAGAAGTAGGTGATCTAATTGGATAGGGAAGAGGTTCTAAAAATCCTGAAGCTCGTTGCAGATGGTAAGGTTTCTCCCGAGCAAGGAAGGGACTTGCTTGAAGAGTTCTTTGAATCATATGAAGAAGTAAAGTTGGGAAGGAAATTCTCTATAGAGGTTGTGGATAACCATTCGGGGAAGGTCGAGGCCCATATAAGACTTCCCGTGAGGCTAGCAAAATTCGTCGGAAACTTTGTAAAGGAAAAGGACGCAAACTTCAAGATAGGAGACAGGGTTGTCGACTACAATCTGAAGGAAGTCCTGGACGAGGTAATCAAGAGCGGCGAATCCGTTGAGATAGAAACCGGGGACAAGAGGGTAACGATAAAGATAGAGGATTGAGGGGGTATGGTCGTGGAGAAAAAGTTTGAATTTGACAGCGCCGGAATCGAGATTCTTAAGATCTCTTCAGCTAGCGCGGATCTTCAGATCGACCTTGTGGAAGATGGAAATGTGATTGCATACGTCGAAGTAGATTCTAATGATTATGTGCCCGAAGCTGAGAGTTCAGGGAAGAGGCTGAGTATAAAGTTCCAGAAGGGAACGAATATAAGCATTCCCTTCATAAAGAATCTCTTTGACGGCGGAGCAGAGGTCAAGAGCGTAAGACTCCTCGTGCCTAAGTCTGTAAGGGAGTTAGACGCCAGCAGTGCTTCCGGTGATATCTTCATAACCGACTTCGATCTTAGAAGCCTTAAGATAAGCAACGTCAGCGGTGACGTGAAGATCGAGAACTGCTCTGTAGAAAACCTGAACTTCAATACGGTAAGCGGAGACTTGAACTTCATAGCCTCGAATTATAGAAGAGGTAAATTCGGCTCGGTATCGGGTGATCTCAGGATTAAGGGGCTTCCTCCTATGGAAAGGGAAACGACAGTTTCTTCGGTCAGTGGAGACGCCATTGTCTCCTATTCGGGAGAGCCTAAGTTCGATGCCACAATCTCCTCTGTGAGCGGTGACATCTCATCTGACGTCGGGCTTGTGAAGGTAGATAAGAAACACTATAGATCGGGAAACGGAGAATCGCAGGAGTATTTGAAAATGAACAGTGTTTCGGGAGATCTCATCATTAGTACGAAGTACACGGGGACTCCAGCGAAGGAAGTAAAGGTTGAGTCCAGAACCGTCTCTTCGGAAGAGAAGAAGGGCCACAGATCGGCCGTTGTCGAGGAGAATCTTCAGGATCAGGAGACGAGAAAGATTCTTCTTCTCTTCAAGGAAGGCAAACTTACAAAGGAGTACACCTTTGAGATGCTCGGCATCCTCGGATACTCTGAGCAGGAGATTGAAGAGATGCTTGAAGTGGACGAGGAGCTTCAGAAGTTTAAGGACTCGGTAGATGTAGTAATCAAAAACGAAGATGTTGAAAGTGAAAAGTCTTTTGAAGCTTTAGAAAAGCCAGAAACACCCGAAAAACCGGATACTCCCGAAGAACCTAAATCGATCTGATAGGGAAAAGAAGGTGATA
>NZ_JFHJ01000668.1:0-688 GCF_003666285.1 Mesotoga sp. HF07.pep.5.2.highcov
CCGGGGTAGTGCTATTCTCTCAATATAGGGCAAAAAGACATATGTGCGATGTTGGAGGTGTTGCGTTGAAGAGGTATTTTGTTGCGCCCGGTAGAGTTAATGTCATTGGTGAACACACCGACTATAACCAGGGATTCGTTATGCCTGTCGCGATTGACAAATATGTATTACTGTCGATTGAGCGGACAGACGAGAACGTCATTGCTTTGAGTTCTGCTGGAAGGGAACCAGTCTCATTTCGGGAGGAAAGCATAGAAAAGACCGGCGATTGGAGTGACTATCTAAAAGGAGTTTTCTGGGTTTTGAAGGATAACCTTGGTGTTGACTTTGGAGGGATGAAGATCAAAATCAGCTCTAGCATCCCTGAAGGTGCCGGCCTCTCAAGCTCAGCTGCTCTTGAAGTTGCTCTTATTTTAGCGTTGAATTCGGTGTATGGACTTAAACTGGGGGACAGAGAACTTT
Source organism: Mesotoga sp. HF07.pep.5.2.highcov (assembly GCF_003666285.1). Classification (NCBI taxonomy): domain Bacteria; kingdom Thermotogati; phylum Thermotogota; class Thermotogae; order Kosmotogales; family Kosmotogaceae; genus Mesotoga; species Mesotoga sp. HF07.pep.5.2.highcov. The sequence continues at coordinate 463 of NZ_JFHJ01000668.1, forward strand.
ACAGTTTTGCTCAGCAGGCCGAAAATGAGTTTGTCGGTGTCCAGTGTGGAATTATGGATCAGTTTGCAGCCGTTATGGGGAAGAAGGACACGGCAATCTTCCTAGACACTCTCGAGATGCGCCACGAATATGTACCGTTAGAGCTTGGTGAATACACATTTGTCGTATTCGACTCCAAGGTTCATCATTCCCTATCTAGTGGTAACTACAATACTCGAAGGGCCGA
>NZ_JFHJ01000004.1:0-1205 GCF_003666285.1 Mesotoga sp. HF07.pep.5.2.highcov
CTGAGCGGTGATAATCTTCATGAAGCGGCTTCCAAGATTGTGAATCGCGCATACGAAGAGAAGGGAATGGTCGGTTGCAAGATCACATTTAGTGAGGATGAATATCTTGATCTTGAGGTTTCGAGAGGCGACACCGAGGCATTTCCGCTGAATCTCATGAAGGACTCAAAGGCTCAGGAAACCCTCAGAGAAAATCGAATAATCGTTCAAAATACAATCATAGAAGGAAAGGAACTGAGATACATATGCATTGCACTTGAATCGAATAATGAGATTGCTGGTTCCTTTGAAACCCTTACAGAACGTGTGACAGGTCTTACCGAAGAAAGTATGAGTCTCTATAGGTTGGTTGGGACTACGGTTTCTCTTTCTCTCACGAAAATCAGAAATCTTGTTGCTACGAAGAGAAACCACATCACGTCGCAGTCATTGATTAAGGCGACCGAAGCGATTACTAAGGATCTGAACATGAGAACGGTAATCGAATCTATTGTTGGGGGTCTAAGACAAGTAATACCATTCTACAGTGCCGCAGTTGAGTTAGTTGAAGGGGATCATCTAATCATTGTCGGCGGTAGCTGGCCTGGAAAGGATTCTTTTGTCGGGACCAGATTCACAATGGAAGAAGGGAGTCCGGGCTTCGATGTAGTAAAAAACAAAAAAATCATTCTAGCAGAAGATGCTCAGAGAGCGTACCAGCAATTCAACAAACCAGACTTCATATTCATCAAATCCTGGATGGGCGTTCCTCTGGTTATTGGAGATGAAACGATTGGAATGATCGCCGTTGACAGCGAAGAAGGCGGAAAGTTTAAGAAGCGGCATCTTGATGCCCTCAAGGCATTTGCAGATATTGCTGCGATTGGCATAAACAATGCCCGTCTTCACGAGGAGGTGAGAGATCTCTCGGTGAGAGACTATCTCACTGGTGCTTACAACAGGCGAGGTCTGTTTGAGCTAGGAGAATGTGAAATCGAGAAGGCAAAACGATATGACACAAAAATGGGATTGATAATGTTCGACATAGATAATTTTAAGAATATGAATGACATGCTTGGACATCTAGCCGGAGACTTTGTCTTAAAAAGGGTTGCAAACATATGTACCAAGATTCTACGAGCCGCAGATATTTTTGCGAGATATGGTGGCGATGAATTCATAATTCTGCTCCCGATGACTGATATCACGAACACCGAAGAAGCTGC
>NZ_JFHJ01000249.1:0-667 GCF_003666285.1 Mesotoga sp. HF07.pep.5.2.highcov
TAGGTCCCCCTGTCTCTGGCGAAGGAGTAATAAAGCGACGGGTCCGTCGGGCAGGTCGGAGAGGCGGCGCCCAGTACGTACATGATTATCTGTTCGGCGTAGCGATCCCACCCTCCCCAGAAACCACGTTCGTAGCTGTAGCCATATAGAAGCAGTTTCTCTCCCCGTTTACGTACCAGGGGAAGTTCACCCGTCCGTAAATGGTCCTGAAAAGCTCCGACGTCTCTCCGCCGAAGTATTCGGCCGCGACGAGCCCACCCATGAGAAAGAGCGCGGTGTCGATGACCGAGACTTCCGATCTGTTAGCCCTCCTGCCTTCGACCATATCTATGAAATGCACAAAGAAGCCTTCTTTCTGTTCAACGTTGTTCAGGAAGCTCTTCAGCGTCTTTACCACTCTTTCTTCGCCGCTCTTTCTGGTTATCCAGCCCCTTTCGACACCGACTGGCAGGGCCGATAGGCCGAAGCCCACCGAGGCGATGCTCGCAACGTTTCTGTCTTTCGTGTTGTCCCTTATCAGGCCGTAACCCCTGTCGGAAAGGGAGGCCTCCTTCCAGAAGAAGTCGAACGACGATCTCTCCTCGAGATCCAGTATCTCTTCAAACTTCATCTTCACTCCACCTCGAAACCCAGTCTATCGAGCCCGTCTACTATGTATTCGCTCTCC
>NZ_JFHJ01000074.1:0-4972 GCF_003666285.1 Mesotoga sp. HF07.pep.5.2.highcov
CCTCCAGGATCAACTGTTCAAAAAGGATGTGGAGGTTCTAAAGACCTTACCGAACCTCGATAATCTCAGAGTGTCTGTAATTAAGGGGAGGGAAAGATATCTATGTGTCAGAAAGCTATTTGAAGTTCTGAACATGGCTCTCAATAAGATGCTCGATGAAAGTTCGTCGAAAGAACTTGCCGGTGTGATTCTATGGTCAATGTTCACGAGAGAGGGAGATCTTGATTACTTACCGTTGCGTGATGAGTTTAGAAGGATGCTCTCGGGCAACAGGTTCGATTGCACCAGAAGACTCTGCCCATTCTTCGAGGTTTGTCCTTACTATGTTCAAAGGGAAAATGCAAAGAATTCCGATATAGTTATCACGAATCATTCATTCCTGTTCAGTGAAGCGAATATTCGGCTTTCCGATGGAGAACCGGAAGACGGCGAAAGTATTGGAACACTTCTACCGGCATTTAAATACCTTGTTGTGGATGAAGCTCACGAGCTTGAGTCTTCATTGACTCAGGCAATGAGTTACCGGTTTGAACCATATCAGCTAGCTAATACCGTTAAGAAACTGATAAAGCTGGTTAGAGACTGCTTTGGATTTCTCAAGAGGCATTTCAGCGAGGATTTTTTAAGGAAGTTGTGGATTAAGCTTAAAGAAGCTACAACTACTCTTGACAGGAAAATAAGACAGCTCGTGGTGGATCTGGATAGGGAACGTAATGGGGAGAAAACTACGTATTCTGGAAAAGGACTTGAAACGCTTGTCTCAGCACTAACCGTAATCTCAGATATTCTTCAGACGCATATCTATGTGGGCGGACAAACAGTACAAATGCTGGATGATGTTGAAGAAAGGGACTTGAAGATTGACGGCTTAGAATTTGAAGTTGCTAGGGTTCTGGCTGAAATAAAAGAATGGCTTAAGCAGATCGCGGGAATTGCCGCTTCTAGAGATTCTAGGGTAGTTTTTGTGAGCAGGAACGAACAATGCATTGAAAGCTTGAGTATAGTCTCTTCTCCAGTCGAAAACGACACTCTGATGTCCTCGATTTTCCCGGATGTGGGCGTAAAGATCTTCATATCTGCAACACTGTGGGTCTACAGCAGAGGTAGCGATGGTTTCAACTATGCGAGAAGAATACTCGGAGCCGGCGAAGAGACCGATGCCGTAAGGCTTGGAACCTCATTCGATTATACTCAGCAGCTGAGATTTTTCGTTCCCACAGACATTCCCGACTATCTGCCAAATTCCCTTCCATACATGCAAAGTGCATCGAAACTGACAAAAGACGTTTTGAAGATAGTCGGGGGAGGGTCCATGGTTCTCTTCACCTCTTACGAAGACATGAAATGGACTCTTTCGAAGATTCGAGGTGAACTTCACAACTTGTCTCTAAGAATCCAGGAAAGAGACGATAGCTTAACAACAATTCTTTCTGAGCACAGGAATTCAGAGAAATCCGTAATATTTGGTGCCCGAGCATTTTGGGAGGGAATCGATCTCCCCGGAGAACAGCTGAAGCTGTTGATTGTCTACAAACTGCCTTTTGAAAGGCCGGACGAACCACTAATTGAAGCAAGAATCAAGCACTATGGAAAGCGGAGCTTTGCCGAAGGAATGAACAAGTATTACTATCCAAAAATGATAACTGCCTTCCGGCAGGGGCTTGGTAGACTTATAAGAACCAGGAACGATCGAGGGGTTGTAATCGTACTTGACAGGAGAATCATCGATCCGGCAAGGGTATATTCTAAGAAGTTGATTGCATCTCTCCCTCCTGGAACGAATATTCAAGCGATAAACAGCAAGCAGATACTTCGAGAGCTTAGAAGACTGAAGAAAGAGAGATGGCTGTGATGATGAAGAAGCTGATCTCTCATTTTTTCCCAAACCACTGTCTAGTGTGTGAAAAGGAGATAGATCCAGCCCAGTATTTGTGTGCAGACTGTCTTGGATCAATCAAGGGGCCAATCATGACTCCATTTGAGCTTAAATTTGTTGATTCGGCCTTTTCGTACTGGAAATATGAAAGCCCATTAAAGGAACTCATACGTGCCTATAAGTTTGAAGACAGACCCGGAATAGCCTCTCTCCTTTCAGAGATGCTCTTCGAAATGATTAATACGTTTTCTCCGTCCGCCGATGTGATAGTTCCTGTTCCCACTTCCATTCAAGCATTTGTCAAGAGAGGCTTCGACACAAATCTCAGAATTCTGAGAAGGCTTTCTAAGACTATTGACATAAGAATAGACAATGTGTTGACAATAGCAGGTAAGTCTATTCCTCAGTCAAGGCTTAAGATGGAAGATAGATTCCAGAATGTAAAGGATAAGTTCTATCTGAAGAGAAGTCCTAGGAGTACGTCAGTAATTCTTTTCGATGATGTCGTTACTACTGGCGCAACTGCAAGCCAGTGTGCTAGAGTTCTTAAGGAAGGCGGCGTTAAGGAAATCACTTTGCTGGCGATTGCCGGGGGGAAAAAATAAGGGCCTTGCGGCCCCTGGCTGGGAGAGGAGGACTCGAACCTCCATCGGCGGATCCAGAGTCCGCTGTCCTACCAATTGGACGATCTCCCAAGACAGTAAAGATTATAAAGCAGAAGGTAAGAGGTGTCAAGCCGTTTGGAGGCATAGGATGAACATAGCGATGTTCAGTGATACATATTCACCTCAGGTCAACGGGGTGGTGACCATGATCAAGATGCTTGAAGAGAATCTTCAGAAGAGAGGCCATAACGTATATATATTTACGGTTGACCACCCCGAAGCAGGCATCCAGGAGAATGTTTATCGTATACCATCTCTTAAATTTCCATGGGAAAAGCAACACCGAATAGGTTTGCCCACAAACTTCAAGGAACTAATAAAGATCGTGAAGAATCTCGAGATAGACATTATTCACTCGCACACGTCACTAATCGTTGGGTATCTGGCGAGTTATGTTCTAACGAATTTGCACATTCCAGGAGTAACGACTTATCACACAATGATGGAAGAGTACGTTCACTACATCCCATTCATGGAACCCATTCTGAGAGTTTACATCAGAGCTCAGGACAGAAGATTTTGTGATAAGCACAGGGCTGTAATTGCTCCTTCGATAAAAATCAAGAAGCTGCTTCTTTCTTATGGAGTTTCTTCACATATAGAGGTAATTCCCAACGGGGTCGATCTTACTCCATTTAAGAGAAGCTTCAGCAGAGAAGAGAAAAGAGCATTCAGGAAGAAGTACAAGATAAAAGAGGACGATAAAGTGCTCATCTTTGTTGGAAGGCTTGGAGAAGAGAAGAGCATAGACAAACTTATAGAGAATTTCGCAAGAGTCTCCGAAGCTTTACCAGACTCCCATTTGCTGCTAGTTGGAGATGGTCCTCTGAAGGGTAAGCTGCAGGAATTAGCCAGAAGTCTGAGGGTCGGTGAGAAGGTCCACTTCACGGGATTCTTGAGATGGCCCGACGAGATATCGTTAGCCTACAAAAGCAGCGATGCATTCATGATCGCTTCTCACACTGAGACTTTCGGCCTTGTTACCCTTGAAGCGATGGCCTCGGGATTGCCGGTCGTGGCATATAAGGACGATAGCATAGTAAATATGGTACTGGATGGAGAAAATGGCTTCATGTGCTCCTCGAAAGATGAGTTATCCAATGCGGCTATTCAAATGCTGAGTGATCATAGCCTAAGAGAAAGAATGGCAAAACGCTCAGTTGAGATCTCGGAGGACTTCTCCGCTGAAGCTAATGTAGAGAGAACAGTGAATCTTTATGAAAGAGTTGTCAAGAACGAGATCTAGATTTGAATCCTATTTCATGAGCTGAAAGTAATCCTCCGAAAATGATGTTTGCGTAGTAGCTGAAGAATCTCCAGATCAGAAGCGCAGCTCCAATTCCTTCGCCAAAAAAAGACTTAAAAAATAGCACATACCCACCCTCAGATACTCCACTCGCTCCTGGTGTTGGAATAAGAGAGACTACAAGGAACAAAATCAGCTGAACGGCCGTGATTTCGAGATAGTTTACAGGCGTTCCAATTGAAAGGGCAACAAAATACGGGATGGATATCATGCAAATCAGCTGTGCAAGAGTACTCAAAGACGCACTAGTAAGGACAAAGGGTCTCCTGACCAATTCCTTCATTGAAGAATGGAAGAAGCGTAGCTCTCTCATTGCCTTCTCTATTAACGATTCTTTCTCTTTTACTATTCTGATCTTGTGAAGAAAGCTGATCACAAAGTGGATGAGCTTATCAGTTAGCTTAGGACTGAGCGAAAATAGAACAAGTCCTATCAGAACTACACTGTTCAGCGCAAATCCGAAAATAGAGAGCACGGCGAGATTAGAAATCTTCTGTGAAACAAGCGGGTAGGCCTTGAAAACGGCTACAGCTCCAAGCAATGTGATTACGGTTTGATAAATCAGAAATCTTGAAACGAGCATCGCAGTTGATTCACCTATCGAGATACCTCTTCTCTGCATAAAGACTATCTGCGCCGGCTGTCCTCCCGAAGAGAAAGGCGTTATACCATTGAAAAATGTTCCAATAACCGTAATCTTAAAAAGAAATAAGAAGGGAATCGCCAGATTCCGCATGGCTGCGAACAGTTTAAGGGTGATTGCTTCGAATAACCAAGTACCGAACGTTAGACAGAATATCAGAAATATCCATCCGGGATTGGCTGCAGAAAGGTAAGAAATCGATTTGCTGAAGTCGGTCGCAAAAAGAACTATCAGAATAATCAGCAAACTGAGAGAAATCGCGATCATAAAGTTTCTGGTTGATTTTTTCATTTTTTCCTGTCAAGTACCTCTAGGTAGATTTTCTTAAGTTCCTGACCAATAATCGACAGATCCTTTTCCAGCGCAGTTCCCTTTCCACATGCCGATAGTTTCTTTCTCAGACTTTCATTGTGAAGTAATCTATCTATGTTCTCCATGAACTCCTTGTTGTTTTTTGCCTTCAGACAGTTCTCTTCATGTTT
>NZ_JFHJ01000671.1:0-1053 GCF_003666285.1 Mesotoga sp. HF07.pep.5.2.highcov
ACTGGAAAGGAACATGGAGTCTGGGGTTGCAACAGAAAGAGATACGGCAACTGGAAGCCCGGAGAGAGACTGGTTTTCTTCATCGAAAACAACGGCGTTGCAATTTGTGAGATAACTGGAGAGCAGTTCCAGTCTGACGAAATCATCTGGGAAGACAACCTCTTTCCCAACAGAATAAAGTTTAGCTGCTCGAATGTTCTAGAGGGAAAGAGTGGAGCCGAGCTTCAGGCTTCGATAAAGAAGATTCTGAGGGAAGGTTACGGTCCCACTTATGGAACACTAATTCTTTTCGGAACGAAGATACCCGAAGAGCTCGAGAAAAGGATCGAAGAGCTCATATAGATTTCTCCAATAAAAAACATACAGACCTTCTGCGGAAACCGGCAGAAGGTTTTTTGACTCATAGTGAATCGGGAAATCTCTTCGAATTCTGAAATCTATGAATCTGAAAACGCGCATACGTTATTCTAAATATGAGGTGCGTTCTCGATGTATTCACCATACCCCATCGACAAAGGGCCGTCGACACATCACTCATCTCTGTGCTCTGAATCTTAGATTCCCGCTTGAGCGGGGGGGACCGCTTGCGGTTGAAAGATCCGCTTGTTAGAAGAAGCTGATCACCGAGCGCTTTGAGGAGCGTTAAGGATTTTGACTGAAGCACTTTGAGAATTGTCTTTCTCTTCCTTCTGAAGGCACCAATGCGACCGCCGATGCTTTCCACCGCACTGCGTCTTATGCTTTGTTCTTCCTTCAAAAACACCCTCCATCATTTCAAGGCCTTCCTCTCTCAAGGGAGAATCGAGCTCTTATTGGGAGCGACAACAGTCTTCAAAGGGTTGCTTCACAACCAGTACGCAGGACCCTTCGAGAAATGAGTCTGACGAGCTCCGCTAGTCTGATTCTTTGCTCTCGAAAAGAACGAGATACTGAAGCGAATTCAGGCGGGGTGTGGTAGTTTTTTGCTTTCGGGTCTTTAACTTGCAACTTGGAACTGACAACTTGCAACTGCTCTTCGAAGAACAACTCTTAATGCTCTTGATCTTAAATCCC
>NZ_JFHJ01000642.1:0-1000 GCF_003666285.1 Mesotoga sp. HF07.pep.5.2.highcov
GATCTCTACGCTTCCAGCAGAAGTGTGGGAAAGAAGTTCACTCTCAAAGACAAAACTTTAGAGGTCGTCGAGCTTCGCGAAGATTCTTTTGACAGGGGTTACGATTACGTGCTCTTCTCGGCAGGGGCGTCGATATCGAGGCATTACTCGCCAATAGCTGCAGAAAAAGCGGCTCTGGTGATCGACAATTCGTCGGCCTTCAGAAGCGATGCTGAGGTTCCTCTCGTTGTGCCAGAAATCAACGGTTTTCTCGTTAAGGGCTACAAAGGAATCATTGCAAACCCGAACTGCTCTACTATACAAATGGTCCTTTCTTTAAGTGGCATATACAGGAGATACGGAGTCAAGACGATAGTCGTCTCTACTTATCAGGCGGTATCAGGTGCAGGGAACAAAGGAGTCGCCGAACTCGAAAAGCAGGAGGCCGGCGAGATTGTTTCAACCGTCTTCATCAGACAGATACATAGAAATGTCGTACCTGTAATAGGCGATCTACTTGAGACCGGTTTTTCAACCGAAGAGATGAAGATGGTCAACGAAACGAGAAAGATTTTCGGCGACGATTCAATTTCCGTCTGGCCTACGACTGTTCGAGTTCCCGTTGCACACGGCCACTCGGAATCCATATTCGTCGAAACGATCCAGCCCTTTACGCCTGACGGCCTGAAAAGTGAGATCGAAAACTCTCAGAACGTTGTTTACAGCGAAGATCATTTAACCCCCCTCGAAGTTGCCGGTTCCGATCTCGTCTATGTATCACGACTCAGGACCTTCGATTCCAGCAGATTCCTTTTCTGGAACATAGCGGACAACATCCGCGTTGGTGCCGCAACAAACGCGGTCAGAATAATGAAAGCCCATATGGGAGGCGTTTAATGATGAGAGGAGCATACTACACCGCAACGGGAAACACCTTTCTTGTAGTCGACTCTAGAGAGAGAAAACTGAGCGATATGGAGAAACGCCTTCTTGTGTTGAAGTATGTAGACGGAAGAGACGG
>NZ_JFHJ01000019.1:0-1893 GCF_003666285.1 Mesotoga sp. HF07.pep.5.2.highcov
CTCGGACTTTCTCTCAAAGCTCAGCAGGCTCTGAAGCTCCTTCAACTGAATTCAATGGAAATTACGGCCGAGTTAGAAGAGATAGTTCAAGCCAACCCGCTTCTTGAAATGAAGAGAGAGGATTATGAGCTAATAGAAGGAAAAAGTGATCTGGAAAGCTCTCCAGAAGACGAGGAAAACACAGAAGATGGAGATCTCTACTCACTTCCCGAAAACAACTCGATCTACATGAAACCTGAAAGTACTGACAGGGATGGATGGGACTTCGACAGGATTGAAGCACAGCAACCAACGTTCAGAGAAATACTCAGAGATTTCGCTTTCTATATTCTTGACGACGATCTTTTCTCCCTTTTTGAAATACTCCTTGATTACATGGACGATCTAGGAATGCTTACTGAGGATCTGGAAAAGATTGCTCGCGAGAATCACTGTTCCGTCGATGGGCTTTCCAGTGTCATCTCGACTATGAGGGACGGGGGATTCGACGGCATCTTTGCATCTTCAAGGGAAGAGATAGAGGCCCTATTGGGTCCGGGTCTCTTCCCTTCTTCCGGATACAGTGACGGCGCTTTTGTAAGATACGTTGAACCTGATCTCTATATAGAGTTTATCGATGAGAAGTTCATTGTTACGGTAAGGGACTATTCACTTGTACTCAGTGTTGACGAGTCGTATGAGGAGATCATGGAACACGGCGAAAAAAAAGCAAAGAAATATCTTGAAGAGAAACTCGAGGAAGCAAAGTTCTACATAAGCGCTCTCGAAAGGAGAAAGGCAACGCTGATAACAATTGGCAACGAAATAGTGATAAGGAACGCGCCATTTCTACTTAAGACCAGCGAAAAGATAAGGCCGTTGAAGATGAATTCAGTTGCCGACAAGATAGGAGTTGTAGTTTCAACGGTAAGCAGAGCTGTGAAGGATAAGTTCGTTCAGACTCCTGTAGGGACTTTTCCGATCAGGTACTTCTTTGGAAATTTGCAGGAGAAGGAACAGGCTCTCGAGGTAATTGCCGAAATTGTCAGAGGCAACCCAGAAATTTCAGATGCAGAGCTTGTTACCGAACTTAACAACAGAGATATCAACATAGCCAGAAGAACTGTCAATAAATATAGAAATCAGTTAGGACTAAGGAAGTCGAAATGAAGACGAAGGCCCTGTTGTTTGTCGGTGGACAATACATATCTACGATGGAGTTCTACTTCAGGAAACTCAATGAGACATCATTTGTTTCGGCCGCCGATTCAGGGGCAGAAATGCTTAAAAGCCTGGGGAGACATCCCGATCTCCTTGTAGGCGATATGGATTCCGTAAGCCAGGAGACCCTCCAATGGTGCAGAGGAAGAGGATCGCTTGTGTTAATATATCCCCCCGAGAAGGATGACACAGACACCCAAATCGCGCTTCAAGCCCTTGAGGAGCGTGGTTTCTCTAATGTAGAAATCTTTGGTGCAACGGGTCTCCGGCTAGATCATTTCATGGGGACCTTAGCGTCTATATATGGCCTCAGACACACTCTCAAAGCCACTATTATCGAAGAGAACGTCGAAATCGGTATGGTCTCTAGAGAAATGACCCTCTTTGTAAATCGAGGTGAGATCTGGTCTCTCTTTCCATATGGCGGCCAGCAGACAATAGTCTCTCTTGAAGGTTTCAAATTTCCACTAACCGACGCATCTCTAGATTATGGAAAGCCGCTTGGCGTTTCAAATGAAACCGTTGATGAAGAAATACAGATTTCCTGCAAAGGAGGCACTGCCTTATATTTCAGATGGTTGAAAAGGTACTAGTGCTGTCCGATACTCACGGTGCTTTATCGCCTTTGACGAGAATACTTCAAGAAGTAGATCAAAATACTTTAATCATGCATAGTGGTGATTTCCTATATCA
>NZ_JFHJ01000241.1:0-1173 GCF_003666285.1 Mesotoga sp. HF07.pep.5.2.highcov
AAGAGTCCAGGATTTACGCTTGAAGAAGATGAAGAGCGGCTAATTCTAACGGAGCTTTTCGATTCTAGTATAAGAAGTTAGTCTCATCTTCAGAGTAGACTTCGATACCGTTCTTTAGAAGAAGTTCCGCAGTGATTCCCATACCGTCAACCATTACTCCACTAAAGGTTCCGTCATAAATGCCCCTGCATCCACAAGAGGGGCTTCTTGATTTCAGTATAGCTATACTAACTCCAGATAGTTTGGCGATTTTAAGCACCTCTTCCGCACCCCGTAAATAGTTTTGAGTGACATCATTTCCAAACTGATCTAGCACCAACTTCGCTGCCCTCCAATCACTGGAGGTTGTGACTTCCGCTCTTGGACGAGGTGTCGGAAGTCCTCCAAGCTGTTCCGGGCATACCGGTAAAAAAACAAACCTGTCAACAAGCTCTAAAAGCTTTAAGGACAGGTTATTATCTCCACGGTAAGTGCAGTTCACACCAATCAGACAAGCACTAACAAGTATCTTTGTCATTTACCACCGGCGGCAGTTCCATCGTCCTCTCTTCTAATTACGTACATCAGATCACGTGTGGGAAGCATTGATAATGGATTCATTGTGTTGGCTCTTGGATCTCTTACTTCGAAGTGAACGTGAGGCCCCGTAGAGACCCCAGTGCTCCCTACCCGACCGATCAGTGATCCCGCATCAACCCTCTGACCAACATAAACGCTGATTTTGCTCATATGACCGTAACGTGTCAAGTAACCGTTATCGTGTTGAATCTCAACCATGTTTCCGTAGCCGCCATTTACACCAGCAAAAACAACCGTACCCCCAGAACCCGCAAATATCGGCGTCCCTTCCGGTGCAGCGATATCAAGTCCTGAATGGAAAGAGGGTTGCCCGGTAACAGGGTGGGTTCTCCAGCCGTAGTCTGATGAAATGACTCCGTATATTGGCCACCTGAAAGGCGAGCTTTGGGGAATATATTGGTATAGATTGACCAACGACATAGGAATGAAGATTCTTTGTCCCGGATTGATAACGGAATCAGGCTTAAGATTGTTGGCTGCAATTAGTTCATCAACGGGAGAAAAGAAAAGTTTCGCGATATAGTCAAAGGTGTCGCCCGACTGAACTTCATAGATCAAACCATCCGGCTGGGGTATTCGAAGCGTATCCCCGGC
>NZ_JFHJ01000688.1:0-6700 GCF_003666285.1 Mesotoga sp. HF07.pep.5.2.highcov
GAAACAAGGAAAGACATCAGATACGAAAGATACTCCTGCTGTGAAGGGAAAAACTGCATCTCAGAAATAAGTGTGGTGAACAGTCCAACTTCGGGTAAAGTGGCCTCTCTCGTTTCGCCTGGAAGAAGCCCTTCAGATAACAGAGAGATTCTCTCAGTCAAATCATCGATCCCCAGTTCAGTAAGAAGCTCTGTAAGCGTCTCGATATTTATCCTTCCGGATTCGATCAATCTGCAATCAGAGAATCCATCTCTGGCAATTTTGTTCTGCAATGATCTATAGTAAAACTCGCTCAGTGGTTCTTCAAAGGGAAGATCTCTCTTTATCTTGCCTTCGGCAAGATATTTGTGAATCAGAAGCACATTCTTAAGCTCCACAAATCTTTCCTCTGTTGCCTCGATCGCGCTATCATAATCGCCCATCATATCAAGTATTCGTGCTTTCAGGACCAGAGCCTTTTCGTCTAGGGTCTCATTATAGTATCTCTCACAGTGAGAAAGAGAGTCCTCAAGCATTCCCATATTCTTCTCTGAGATGGCTAGTTCGTAAAGCACTTCGGAATTTCCACTGATCTTGAATGCAGTCTTCAAATCATCATAAGCCTCAAACAACTTCCCTTGTCTAGCCCTTGAAAAGGAGCGGTTGTAGAGACTCTTCCAGTCTTCCCCGAGCCCGATATTTTCGGAAAAAGTCGCCTCGGCTAAGGAATACTTTTGGGTTTCGTTCAAGATAGCCCCCTTCCTGAGAAGGATTTCCGAATAAAGAGGAAACTGTTCATTCACGTTGTCAATAACTTCCATTGCGGCACTGTAATCTCCCTTTGAAATGAAACAGTCAATCGTGGCGACAAAAGGTAGAGGAAACTGTCCTCCAGACTTCTCAACGGACTTCACATATGAAGAGACCGCTTCGTCGTATTCCTCTTGAAGCTGAAACAATCTGCCAAGCTCATAATAACCAATGTAAAATTCCCGATTCATTTCTATCGCTTGTCTCAGCTCAATTTCCGACAACTCAATCTTTCCTTCCTCCCTGAGCAACAATCCGAGATAGAAATGGTACCTATAGTCCTTTTTGATTTTTCCTGCCCTTTCCAGGAACTCCTTCGATTCATCGAAATTGCCGGAATTCAACGATCTTTTGAAGGCTTCATAGTAGTAATAAATGAGGTATGACTCATAATAATCATCGCTCTCCAAAAAGCATTGAGCCTCTAGACCCCTTATGATTATGTCAAGGTCTATTCTGTCCAGGTCAAGAACATTTTCCATGTCCTGGACGAGGATCGGGAGCTTTATCGGGAGATTATTGGCCTTAGCCATTTCTGGCTTCAAAGGAAGGTAAACAATTACCGTTTTGTCATTCAAAATATCACCCGCCAACTCAGGCTTCTCGTTTGCTACAAATCCGCACATATTGTATAATACCAGAAGAGCGTTAGAAGATACAGGAGGTATTCTTTGATGGTTGTTCTTGCGTATGTACTGATTTCCCTGCACATTGCGATAAGTGTGGGATTAGGAATTGCCGTAATGATGCAAATGTCTAAGTCCGCGGAGCTGGGCGGGGCTTTTGGAGGCGGTGCGTCTCATACCATGTTTGGCAGAAAGAAGGGGCTGGACACTATGGGTAAAATCACGCTTGGCCTTGCTATCGGATTCATGGTGAACAGTATTTTGATTGCATTTGTAATTTCGAGAGCATTTGGCGCATAAGGTGGTAGAGTTGTTGACCCCTGAGGAACAACTTAAGGAGCTATCCAGGAATCACGTATCGTTGATCTCAGAGGAGGAGCTTCTTAGAAAACTCAAAAGTAAACGGTCGTTGAGGGTTAAGCTTGGTGTAGATCCGTCCAGACCGGATCTTCACCTTGGTCATGCTGTGGTCTTGAGAAAGCTGCGTCACTTTCAGAAGTTCGGTCATCAAGTTGTATTGATCATTGGAGATTTTACGGCTAGGATCGGTGACCCTTCTGGAAGGTCAAAGACGAGACCAATGCTTTCTAGAGAGGAAGCGAAGATCAATGCTGAATCTTACAGCACTCAGGCCTTCAAGATACTTGACAGAGAGCTTACAGAAATCAGATTCAATTCCGAATGGCTGGATGCGATGAGTTTCGAAGATGTTATTCGGCTTTCCTCAAAGTACACGGTTGCCAGAATGATGGAAAGACATGACTTCGCCAGGAGATACGAGGAGAACGAACCAATTGGAATTTCCGAGTTTCTTTATCCTCTCGCTCAGGCCTACGATTCTGTTGTTGTGAAAGCCGATGTCGAGATTGGCGGAGATGATCAGTTCTTCAACCTCGTCGTCGGAAGAAAGATTCAGGAGGAGCATGGCCTTGAGGCCCAGGCGATTCTCACTGTTCCTCTTATTGAAGGGACGGACGGAAAGCTCAAGATGTCAAAGAGCTACGATAATTACATAGCTTTTGACGATACCCCAAGGGACATGTTCGGAAAGCTCATGTCAATTCCCGACACCCTCATACTGAAATATTTCAGATTGCTGACCGACAAGAGCGAAGTAGAACTTTCCGAAATCGAGACAAAGATCAAGAGCAAGTCGGTAAACCCACGGGATTTAAAGCTCGAGCTTGGGGTGGAGATAACATCTCAGTTCTATGGGGAAGAGACGGCGCTCAAGGCAAGAGACGAGTTCATAAAAATCTTCAGAAACAAAGAGCTGCCCGGAGAGATACCAGAAATAAAAATCTCGACAGAGAGTGTTTCAGTTGTTGATCTTCTGGTTTCTCATGCTAATATTTCATCAAGAAGCGAAGCGAGAAGACTTATAGACCAGGGCGGAGTGAAAGTCAACGATGAAGTCTTGAATGATATTCATTCCGTTATCGAAATTTCCGATGGAGATGTTCTGAGAATCGGAAAAAAGCGTTTCTATCGCCTTGTCAAGTGCTAATTACTCTTGAATATGGACATATGTTTACTGTATAATTAGTTCGTAGTTTGCTGTAGAAAATGACAACATTTTGAAAGGGGGTAGGATCCATGAAGAAGCTTTCTATACTGACACTGATCGTTGTTGCTTTTGCATCCTTATCTTTGGGTGTCGAGTACAGCGATTTGTCAGAAAATCACTGGGCCTACGACAGCGTTATTAAGACGACAGCCGGTGGATTGTTCATTGGTTTCCCTGATGGCACATTCAGAGGTAGTGAGTTTGCTACGCGTTACCAGCTGGCAATGACTCTTGCCAGGTTTATGGACTATTCTGATTCCGGGGATGCTAAACTCCAGGAAGTGGTTTTCTCTCTTACGAAGAAAGTCGCAGGGCTTTCCCTGGAGATCTCTGACAACAAGAAGAATTTGGTCGATTTAACAGCGGAACTGAGGGCACTTGAGGCAACGGTCGCATCGTTGAAACAAAGTGGAATGACTGGAGACTTTGTGTCGTTGAAAACCTTTGACGATACGGTCGCTTTCCTTTACGATGAGATCGACAGACTCTCCATGGAAGCAGTCACTGCAAATGAAGGAATCGTGCTAATCAGCGAAAGACTTGATTCGATGAGCAGCGTTCCTTCGGATGTTGAGGCTCTTAAGAACAGAGCAACCGATCTCGAAGTTACAGTTAAGCTTCTCGGTCAAGCTATTGCCAATTTGAAGAACGACAATAGCGAGCAGGTAGAGGCAGTTGCTGATTTAACTTCCAGATTTGAGGCTACTGAAAACGTTCTTAACAGTGTGACGTCAGATCTTTTTGCCATGAGGAGAAGTATGGCTACGAAGGACGATCTTTCGACTCTCGAGTCGAAACTAGCAGGCGAAATGCCAGATCTCGAGCCTTATGTAACCAATGAGGACTTAAATGACAAGCTTTCGCTCATGTACACGAGGATCCTCAAGATTCAGGACAGCATTGCCAAGATGCCCGAAGTTAAGTACTACGATGCCGAAATCGAAGAGATTCATGCAGCAATGGAGAATGCTGATGAAACCCTTGAAGTCCTTTTTGATCAGGTCGACCTAAACATTTCCAGACTTGACGATCTGGACGGAAAACTGGCGGAACTCAAATCCGAGCTTTCCACAAAGGCTTCAGCCAGCGATGTGGAAGCAGTAGAGGGAAGGGTCACGGATCTCGAAGTCACAACGAAGATGCTTAGTAATGCGGTTATTGCTGCTAACAAGAGGATTTCGGAGCTTGACTACGTGACGCCCGAGCAGCTAACGGCAAAGATGAATTTCCTCTACAGGAAGCTAGGCCTCGCAGAAGAGAATCTGAAAGCAGAGCTTGGCAATCTCAACGGGGAGCTCGATCTCCTGAGAGATGAAGTGACAGATAACTACGAAATGCTTGAAGTTGCTTTTGACCAAATCGATGCTAACATCGCAGTTCTTGATGATCATGCCGATTCGATTGCTTCCCTCGAAGATAGAACAGGCACTCTTGAGGGTAAGGTTGGAGTTTTGGAAGGAGCAGTAGACAGCCTGGAGAGCATCACTAACACAATGGCAATTCAGATGTTCAAGCTCGACAGAAACAAGGCAGACAAGTCTGCGCTTGAGGCAGCCGAAACTAGAATAGCCGCCCTCGAAGAAAACGATGTGGTTATCGAAGGTAAGATTTCTGCTCTCGAAGAGACTCAGAAGCAGAATGTAATCAATACAAATGCAGCGATTATCCTTTCTTTTGTAGCACTTGCTTTTGGAGCGGTAGGGTTAATCCTGAAATGATCTTTCTGTGCAACTTAGCAACAAGTGGGTTTGCTTTTGTTACATGAAATGTGGTATATTTGCGTTATGCGCATCACCAAAAACCAAAAACACTCTTATAAAGGGGGTAAGTGTGCATGAAGAAGCTTGTTGGAATCTTAGTGGTACTTCTGGCCATCTCGGTTGCTTTCTCGGTTACAGCAGTGACTCTGAATCCCTACTTGGAAGGTAATCTTTGGGGTAAGGTTGAGTTAGACAAGACAGGATTGACTACAGACCTAGGTTTCGATGTTTATTCAATCGGTTTTGGAGCCGCGGCCGATGTTGACGGCCTCACATTCAGCCTTGCTATTGATCTCGTTGCGCCTAGTGTAACGCTCGACTCTTTCACAGTGGAAAACGAGAAGGCATCTGCCAGCTGGTACGCTGCAAAGTCATTTGGTTATGACGACGGATACGGTCTCAGCTGGTTCTCGTATTACGGCACCACAAAGGGAACCACGTTCGTTCTGAATCTTAAGGAACTTGGCCTTCAGGCCGCTACTCAGGAACCTGATCTGCTTGGAGCAAGCGACAGGATAGCTCTGAGAGGAGCATGGGACATCTTTTCGTTCTCTGCCCAGACAGGCCTAAAGGATCTCAAGTGGAGCGGCGATGTTATTCTTGAAGCAAGCTTGACTCCTTTCAAGGGTCTTACCGTTACGGGTGGCGTGGATGCAAGTGACCTTACTGGAACACCTGTGTTCAATTATGTTGTAGATGTTGGCTATGTTCTTGAAGTAGGTCTACTGACCCTCAATCCTTATGCAAGGTATTCTGATGCACTTGGCCAGTGGGTAGGACTGAATGTTGGATACGGTATTGGTGTTCTAACAATCGATGCAAACGTGCAGTATGACATTGCAGCCAATGCCCTCGGTGCATGGATACAGCCGGTTATTTCCAAGGATGGAATCGGCTATGCGGGAGTCAAGTTTGTGTATAATTACGACTTCGTAACTCCTGCACAGACCATGGAGCTTGGCTTCCTGGTTAAGTCTCTCGGATGGACAGCGGGTCCTGTTAGTCTCGACGTTTTCGTAGGTTCCGGCGATTTCAGAACCAGGGATGATGTTAACTTAGTGGGTTTTGGTTATGAAATTCTTACAGACGTCCTTGCCGACTGGACAAATATCTCCGCTTATGCAGAGGGTGCTCTTTCGCTTGAAATGGGCAGCTTTAAGCCGACAATCGGTGCCAGCGGTGGATACTACATCAAGGATTCTGCATCTGCTCTTAATGTAAACGTTAGCTTCCCTGTTCTTGATCTAGTTACTTTCAGTGCTAGTGTTGACATTCTTCCAGCAGTTGACTGGTCACTCGGACTGTATTTCGATAAGTACTTCTGATTTAATTAGAGTAAATGCCGGCCCAACATGGGCCGGTTTTTTTTGAGGTGATCATATGAGGGGTATTTACATATTTCTCGGTAATCTTCTTATGATTGTTGCAGTTGTTATTGCTCTTCTCTTTGGTGGTGGTCAGATTGTAAACTCAGTGCTCGAAGGGAAGAGCATTGATATTGGCATCATGGACTTCTTGTTTCCCATTACACTTTTCGTGACGGGTTTTTTCCTTCAGTATTGTTCTCTTGTCAAGCGAATAGCACTGCCGGTTTTAGAAGAGCTTCTTCTTGCCGCTACTCTAGTACTCTATATAAGGGAGAGCCTTGCGGGAGGGTTTACCTGGTGGCTTCTTCCGTTGAGAGATTATATACCTTCTTCTTTGATGTTTACCATCATAGGTTATTTGTTGCCGGGAATAGTCGTGTTCACGATGGCTGCACTGATAGTATTAATGATAATGATCTCCGGTGAAAAGGAAGAGAAATAGACTGCTTTCACGAGATCAGCTGTTCGCTGTAGTTAGTTAGGAGAAACAAGTAAGAAGGTTTAGCGCATCATGGACCTTGTCAGACCTTTCGTGGTCCCAATCTTTGGTTGCTAGGAGCTATCCCAGCAAATATATATAGTACGGTCGAA
>NZ_JFHJ01000222.1:0-676 GCF_003666285.1 Mesotoga sp. HF07.pep.5.2.highcov
ATGCTCATGAAAGTCGTGAAGTCTGTCGGCTGTGAATTAATTATATGGGGTAGTCATGTCAAGAAGATTTATGATTCGAACAGGGGTTTGCAGCCCAGTCAGCTTTATATATCGTTTACCAAACTCAGAGCTATTCAGAGTGAAAAGTGTTCCATTTCCGATCATTTATATTGATGAAAGACTTGCTATGGCCCATGGGAATACAAGAACCGTTGCGGCAATCATCGAAGGTCAGGATTCGATGGTCGTCGAGATAACAGATGAGAAGCAGGACCTTGAGGCAAATAAGGAATGTATAAATTGGTGCCTAGAGAAAGGGATTTTCGCATTATGACTTTGTTTGCAGAATAATTATCCACGAGGATTACAGAATGCTCTGATACGAAAGATGCGAACGTCTTCACGAAGAGTTGAAGCCGATGCAAAGTAGTGCGTAGTGAATACCCTTCCGGACGATTAGTTTAGTTTTATAGCTCGTATGTTTCTAGGTCTTGCCTGCCTTTTGTTCGTTTAGTGGTCTTTGATAATCAAGCGTGCTTATTACGAAGAATAATATGGCGACCGCAAAGCCTCCTGCCACAAAAACAAATGCCAGATTGTAGCCACTCAGGGCTATCAAAGAACCTATGAGACTTAAGGCAAGAGATTGAGAGAGCACCATTACTATGTTATTCAG
>NZ_JFHJ01000607.1:0-1749 GCF_003666285.1 Mesotoga sp. HF07.pep.5.2.highcov
TCTTCGAGACACTCAATCTCAAGGCGAGGTTGCTTGTAAGTGTGGGTTCCGTCCAGGATTCCAACTTCGGAGAACAGAGTTGGGAGATCGGAATTCTCGATCTCGGAGCGCCGCATCTTGCAATCGGTGGCGGATTCCAGGTTATGACACCGATTTCGGATAAGGTCATCCTAAACGGATTTGCAAGGGGCTATAGAGTGAAGGATTACCAGACCCGACAGGAAGGTGATTTCCCGGGTGGAGATTACTGGCCACTTCCCGAGTTCTTCTCAGTAGGACTTGGAGTGCTATACGAGTTCTGATCAGGGGCTAAAGATACTTATTTGAGAGAGTTTATTTTGGTCGTCTTTGTTCTACTTTTTTCTATCGTTTCTTTAGCGGTAACGGGTTACGACAAATTTATTCATTATTCTGTAAGTTATTCCGCCTATGGCCTTTCAAGTTACTTCTTGGGTGACATAGGCGGTTTTGTTTTCTCCGCCTCTCTCGGGGTGGGAAAGGAAATCTGGGATTGGTTTTCCGGGAAAGGTACGGCGGAGTACGGAGACCTGATAGCCGATTTCGCCGGAATAATCTCCGCTTACAGTCTCACCAAGCGTCTTCCGTTCAGACCCTTGCTAGTATTCGTATTGGTGTTCTAGAATTTAAGCAGCTCTGAAATTTCGTTCTAGTCCAGTAACTCAACGGGAATAGATAGAGAGTGTTTTTTCGCAAGTGAGACAAGTGAGTCTTTTGTCTTCTGGTCTAAATCTATGCCCGAAGTCACAGCTCTCTCTCTTGCCATAGCCTCTTTCTCTCCGTGGTAGTAGATTTTGTTATGACCGTCGGCCTTCTTGCTTGAAACGACCCCATCCACTATGTGTTCGAGATGTTCTATAAGGGAAGATCGATCACCGAAGAGCTCCAGGCTGAAGCATCCGAAGAAGTGAGAGACACCTGCTTGAGAGCCGGAATAAGTTTCGGCACTCCATCTACCCAAAGAGAGACCGGCAGACAAGAGATCGACGAGAAGGGCCATACCATAGCCCTTGTGACCACCAAAATCCTCTTCGGATCCTCCCAAAGGAAGAATACCTCCGGGGTTTCGACTGTTGAAGTTGTTCACAACCCTTCTGGGAGAGGTTGTGTTTCTACCTGTTTCATCCACTGCCCAGCCATTTGGAATATCTCTTTCCACCCTATCGTAAACCTCTAATTTTCCCCTGGTCACAACGCTAGTAGCCATATCCAGTATAAGATTCTTTTTCAGCCCAGGAATTGCTACTGAAAAGGGATTTGTGCCAAGAACGGCCTCCTTCCCGAAAGTCGGAACGACGAGAGGGTAGCTGTTGGTCATTGCTATTCCTATCATCTTTTCTGAAAGCGCTTTTTCGGAATAATAGGCTGAGATGCATAGTGATTCGAGTTTCTAACTGAAACAAGACCAATCATCGATTCTTTCGCTTTTCTTATTGCAAGATCCATCGCGTAGTTGGAAACACATTGTCCTGGACCGCCATTACCGTCAACTGTGGCCGAAACCGGAGTATCATGTACTATCGATGGCTCGGAATCTAGCAGAATATTTCCGCTATCTCTTTCCTTAATGTATCTACCAAGTCTTGCGACACCGTGTGAAGGAATGCCACGCAAATCAGCTTCCAACAAAACGTCCACTATTTCATGAGCGGCCTCTCTGTCGAAATCCTCGGCAAGAAGGATTTCTTCGCAGAGCTTCCTCAGGTTTTCATATGCTACGGGTCTACCCAT
>NZ_JFHJ01000049.1:0-1289 GCF_003666285.1 Mesotoga sp. HF07.pep.5.2.highcov
CATCCGACAACGGCGTATGAAGTGTTGTCCCAAGTCGAGTACCTTAGACCTTCGCTGGATATTCCTTACTGTCACCACGAGCGTTGGGACGGAAGCGGATATCCCCGCGGACTTAAAGGAGAAGAGATTCCTCTGGCTGCAAGGATATTTGCCGTTGTAGACGTTTATGACGCTCTGACTTCAGATAGGCCGTATAGAAAAGCCTGGAGCAAAGAGAAAACCGTAGAGTACCTTCTAGAGAACTCCGGAAAGCTATTCGATCCAGCCGTGATAGAAAAGTTTCTTGAGATATTGAGAGTCAGTTCACCATCATAAGTCGACGCAAAAACAATTATTCATCATTTCTCGCATGAGCCTCCGCAATTACATCTGAGAACTGCTTGCGCAATAGTATCCCATTCAAGCGTTATAGTTATTTCCGGGACCTCATAGGTCGTTCCATCAACGAGCCATTCTTCAAAATGATATCCGGAATCAGGCGTCGCGCTTAGATCAACTGAGGATCCTTTATCGTAAACGTAGGTTCCTTCGGGAGGACTGACGGTCCCTCTTCCATATTTGTAGATCTCAAGAGTTACTTTCTCTGCTTTTTGCACAAACTCTGCCGAGACTGATTTGTCACGGTCCATGATAATCGAAGTAGTTTCGCTATCTGAATAAAAAGTACCGTCAAGGTACCAGGCCTCGAACTCCCATCCGTCTGCGGGAGTAGCCGAAAGGGGCACGGAGGTTCCCTCTATGTATGTGTGATCTCCGACCGGAGGACTGACCGAACCCTGACCGATTGGCTCAACCATTGTCAGGGTGAAAACTGTTGGCGGTTCTTCAACAAAAAACGCCTTAGCTGTCTTGCTGGCATTCATGGTGATCGTTATCTGCGAATTGTATGAGAAGAGAGCTCCATCTATCTGCCAGAAATCAAAGTCCCAGCCGTTGGAAGGTGTAGCCACAAGGGTAACAACTGAACCCTCTTTATATATACTTATACCGACCGCAGGTTCGACATTTCCGCTTCCGGAGGGCTCAAGCATTGTAAGCGTGTGTGTCTTACGGACAAAGACTGCCTTAACATTTCTATCGGTGTTCATTGTGAGTTCGGCTTCATGTTCAGAGGAATAGACTGCATCTTCAACAAGCCAGTGTTCAAAGAGCCACCCTTCTGCCGGTGTCGCTTGAAGTGTTAAAGACTTTCCTGCATCATACTTGTGATCTCCGACAGTCGGAGCAACCGCTCCCTGACCAATTGGTTCGTGCATAGACAGAGTGACCGAAGCCACAGGCTCCTCGTT
>NZ_JFHJ01000309.1:0-644 GCF_003666285.1 Mesotoga sp. HF07.pep.5.2.highcov
CGGGGAAGTGAGGCTGCTTCGCAGGAGGGGAAAGGGAGCCAGTCTGCTGCGCTGGCCGGCCAAAAGGCGAGAATCATCGCCGCAAGTGAAGGCTTCGCCTTCGCCAGTACCACTTCGCGGGAGAAGAGCCGCTGAACGCTTAAAATCAAGAACACGCTGATCGCTGTCAAGAGCCGTGCTTGGTCCGTCGTTGTTTGTTAGAATAAGAGAGGCGGGGGATGCAAGATAAGTCCAGTCCTTCGAGAAGAGCATGAAGATCAGATCCTAGCTCTGTAAGTAAAAACTGACTCTCCTCGGTGAACGAAGAACCGCTCAACGGTCAATCAGTGTCTCTTGCTCTTCCGACCCCGTACGCCCAACCTCTAACCTCGTTTTTTGTGATCCCTTCTTAAATCCCCGCTTGAGCGGGGGGGACCGCTTGCGGTGGGGAGTGTGCTCTTTGAACAACGTTTTGAATAGATTGGCCTGTTCGAAATTGAACGATATATTCACTACTTCACGTTATTTGGTCTGTGATCCATATGTATGCACCTACCAGCAACCAGGAATGAACATCGAACAACCGCTCTAAAATGACTATTTGAGAGCATCAACTTTTCTCGCATACAAAGACCAACACCCTCCGCCACTACGTGGCCCTCCTC
>NZ_JFHJ01000068.1:0-2850 GCF_003666285.1 Mesotoga sp. HF07.pep.5.2.highcov
ATATTCTTTTGCATAAAGGTATAGACCAATATCGTTGAATGAAAAGGAATCCTCTCCGTGAAGAAAGACACTTAATCCTCCGTTAAGCTGACCTAAAGGGAGTCGTACCCAGTTTCTTACAAGATACTTCATCTTGCTAACCGTCGAAAGTTCCAGTTCAAGAGCGGTGTGAGAAAAGATAGGAATCTGATTAGTGTTAGACACATACCTGACTCCCATAAATAGACCTTCGTGACTGGCCAACAATGATCCTCTGAAAACGCCGTCCTGGATTTTCAACTTCAAAAATCCGGTAGAGTACTCCTCCCAACTGTCAACATATGTGACACCAACGTAAGGAATTCCCGTAGCCAATGCTAGAGTCAAATAGATGTCCTCGTAAGCCCTGATATCTGCTGAAACACTCCATCCTGCGTTGTTGAGCTTTAACTGGGTTTCGGAAAGAAGAAGAATCCCAAAAAGCAATACAAGTGACAGACATAAAGCTCTCTTCAACCTTTGAGCATCCTCCTTGCGATTTCATTGACTTTCGATGGATTTGCCTTACCTCTTGTTGCCTTCATTACAGCTCCTACGAAGTAACCGAGAACACCTTCCTTTCCGTCCCTGAACTGCTGCACAGCGACGGGATTGTTAACCATAGCCTTCTGAAGGGCATCCTCGATTACCTTATCATCATCTATTTGTTCAAGCCCCTTTTCTCTTACTATCTCTCTGGGCGACTTCTTTTCTTCAACAACTGTCGGGAAGATATCTTTGGCGATCTTGTTGGAGATCTTTCCTTCATCTATTAAATCAAAAAGCTCTTTGAAATGTTCCGGACTTACCTTGACCTCTTCGATGGTAAGTCCCTTGTCATTCATGAATCGCATTACCTCTCCCATTATCCAGTTCGAACTCTCTTTCGGCTTTCCAGTGACCTGAGCGACTTCTTCGAAGTATGAAGCGATGTCCCCGTCTGAAGAGAGTACGCTTGCATCGTACCTCGGGAGCGAGTATTGCTCAACAAATCTGTCGATCTTTTGCCATGGTAGCTCGGGAAGACTTTCTTTGATCCTTTCGATGACTTCATCACTGACTACCAGAACTGGAAGATCCGGTTCAGGGAAGTACCGATAATCGTTTTCTTCTTCCTTCGATCTCATTGAAAAAGTCTCTTTGGACGAAAAGCTCCAGGACCTTGTTTCTTTTGCGACGTCCTCTCCAGATAAGAGCGCTTTTGAGATTCTCTCTTGCTCGAATTCAAGTGCCTTTTCAACGAACTTGAAGGAATTGATATTCTTTACCTCTACTCTATTAGAGCTTCGTCCTGTCTCATCGACCATCGAGATATTCGCATCACAGCGTAATGCTCCCTTCTCCATATCTCCAGAGCATACCTCCAGGGCCCTCAGCGTGTCTCTTAGAAGCTCCATAAAGATACGAGCCTCGGAGGGACTACGAAGGTCGGGCTCGGTTACAATTTCAATTAAAGGGACACCGCATCTGTTGAGATCTACGAGGCTTCCTGACGATCCGGTTATAGAATCCGTTCCCTGATGCACCATTTTGCCTGCGTCTTCTTCGATATGTATCCTGCGAATTCTCACTTTTCTTTTCTCTTCTCCGTTCTCCAGATAGAGATAACCGTTTTCTGCAATCGGAAAGAAGTACTGTGTTATCTGGTAACCTTTTGGTAGGTCAGGATAGAAGTAATTCTTTCTGTCAAAGACAGAACGTTTGTTTATGGTGCAGTTCATAGCGATTCCCGCCAAAACTGCGAACTCTACTACTTTCTTGTTAAGCACCGGCAGTGTGCCTGGCTGCCCAGTGCACACTGGCAGATTGCAGTGTTAGGTTCGAGATCGAAAACATCGGCTCTACAGCTGCAAAAGGCTTTCGTTTCTGTTTTCAGTTGAGCATGAATCTCCAGTCCGATAACAGTTCTTAGCATTACTCTCTCCACCTTTCTGGTATGATCGCAAGCCCATTACTAAAAGAGGGAGACAAATCCTCAATTCCTTTGGCGGCATCAAGTATGGAGACATCACTGAATCTCTTGCCCGTCATCAAAACACCTACCGGCATTCCATTGACAAAACCTGCAGGAACTGAGATCGAAGGCAGTCCAGCGACATTCGCCGGAATCGTATAGATGTCCATCAAGTAATACGCCAGTGGGTCAGTTATTTCGCCTATCCTAGGAGCGACTAAAGGAGAAGAAGGATTCAAGATGAAATCATACTCATCTAGCACTTTGCTTAGTTCACCGGCCATTACTCGTCTAGTCTTCAAAGCCTTTCTATAGTAAGCATCGTAATAAGTCGCACTCAAGGTGAACGTACCAAGTAGAATTCTTCTCTTAACTTCCTTCCCAAAACCCCTATCTCTGCTCTTGCTTGTCAGACCTTCATAATCCTCTGACTGCTGTCTCGGCCCAAACCTTATTCCATCATAACGAGAGAGGTTCGAACTGGCCTCTGCGGGAGCAATCAAATAATATGTGGCAACGGCGTATTCGACAGAAGGTATGGATATTACTTTAACATCGGCACCAGACCTCTCTATGTCTCTTGTTATGGAAAGAAATCTTTCTTTCACCTCTTCATCAAGACCGGGATAGCTAAGCATTTCCGAAGGGATAGCGAACTTCAGGCCCTTCAAGTACCCTCGAAGCGAAACATCAAAGGACAGAGAGTGTCTTATTGTATTGGAGTCACAAGAATCATGGCCAGAGATCATCGACATCACGTCTGCGGCGTCTTGCGAACATCTTGTCATTGGGCCTATCTGATCAAGAGAAGAGGCAAATGCAACCAGACCATATCTCGAAACAAGTCCATAAGTAGGTTTAAAGCCGACGATTCCACA
>NZ_JFHJ01000456.1:0-1271 GCF_003666285.1 Mesotoga sp. HF07.pep.5.2.highcov
GGAAGCACTGTTTAGATATTACAGAACTCGCAAGTTGGGGAGAAATCTGAATTGATCATCAACATTATTGGTGGAGGACTTGCCGGATCTGAAGCCGCACTCAGTCTCGCCGATTTTGGGCAGGAAGTTAACCTTTTTGAGATGAGACCAAATGTGAAAACCGATGTCCATCAAAGTGGTGACTTTGCAGAACTCGTTTGCAGCAATTCCTTTAAGTCTGAGTCACTGGATAACGCTTCCGGTTTGCTGAAAGAAGAGGGTTTGAGACTAGGATCCAGGCTCCTTGAAATCGCCTATCATAACAGAGTGCCAGCCGGTAAAGCCCTTGCCGTTGACCGTAAGGCGTTTTCTGAAGAGGTTTCAATGAAGTTGGAGACGCATCCACTGATAAATATCAGAAGAGAAGAGGTGTGCTCAATTGATTTCGATGGAGCGGTGAATGTTGTGTGTACCGGTCCGTTGACTTCTAACTGTTTTGAAACCTTTCTCGGTGAACTCTTCGGAGGTGCCCTGTTCTTCTTTGATGCAGTTGCACCAATAGTAGCTGCAGATTCAGTTGATCTTGAAAGAGCATTTATAGCTGACAGATACTCCGACGATGGCGACTACGTGAACTGCTCGCTTTCCAGGGAGGAGTACGAGCTTTTCTGGAATGAACTGGTGCATGCAGAAGTGTTAGAGGTCGAGAACTTCTCGGATCGCTTTCTATTTGAACGGTGCCAGCCTTTTGAAGAGATAGCTCGTAGTGGAATTGATGCCCTTCGCTTCGGACCTATGAAGCCTGTTGGACTGATTGACCCGATTACCGGGAAGGAGCCGTACGCAGTTGTACAGCTTAGAAAGGAGAACTTGTCGGGTTCGCTGTTGGGAATAGTTGGCTTTCAGACAAGACTCAAATGGCGGGAACAGAAGAGAATTCTCTCCCTAATTCCTGCTTTGAGAAATGTTGACATAATTAGGTACGGAGTAATGCACCGAAACACCTTTTTGGACTCGCCAAGGCTTCTGAATCCCGATTTGCAATCCAGGAATCACAAGGGATTGTTCTTTGCTGGGCAAATAAGTGGTCTCGAAGGTTATGTTGAAGCGATAGTCTCTGGAAGGCTCGCCGCGATCAATGCTGATCGATATGCTAGAGGTAAACAGACTGTGATTCCTCCAGTGGGAACTATGATTGGAGGATTGATAAACCACATTACGGTATCTGGTCGGAGTCCTTTGAAGCCAGTATATGCGAATTTTGGTTTACTGCCGGAAATCAGAATGAAAAA
>NZ_JFHJ01000088.1:0-2788 GCF_003666285.1 Mesotoga sp. HF07.pep.5.2.highcov
GGTCGAGATACCTCTTTCCAGATGGATTCGACCCGAAAGTGAAAGAAGACGGTTCACTCGTAATCGAGAGGGACGGTGTCGAAGTCGCGACAATGCCCAGAGGCGGCCACTACTTCGACAGGAGTTACTTTCCCCTGGCCCATGCCGGGAGAAAAGAGGAGATCTCGGCCCTTGTTTTGCCAAGATTGACCGGCGAGGAAATCGAGTTTTTGAAGGCTCAGCTCACGGGAATACGCGAATCAACAGACTGCGCCGTGATCGGGGCTTTCGGGGGGAACTTCCTTGAGGCCGGCCATTCAATGTTCGGGTACCAGGAGTTCATGGAGAGGCTTATTACAGATCGGTCTCTCATGGAGTTCTTTCTTGACCGGCTTCTCGAGACCTATCTTGTAGATCTGGAGAAGTATCTCTCCGCCCTGGGAGACGATATAGATATTATTCAGATCGGCGACGATTACGGCACCCAGGAGAACACCGCGATTTCGCCACGAGTTTTCAGATCTATCTTCAAACCTAGACTTAAAACCCTGTGCGACTTCATTCACAGGAAGAAACCCGATCTTTTCATCTTTCTTCACTCCTGCGGGTCAGTCTACACCTTCATACCAGATTTCATAGAAGTCGGTGTTCAGATACTGAATCCGGTTCAGACCAACGCGAAGAATATGGAGCCGGAAAGGCTAAAGAATGAATTCGGAAGAGATATCGTCTTCTGGGGAGGGGGATGCGATACACAGCACGTCCTGCCTTTCGGAACACTAGAGGACCTTGAGGAGGATATTCGCCGCCGCATCGACATTTTTTCTCCCGGGGGAGGCTTTGTCTTTTCTCCCATCCACAACATTCAGGCCGAAGTGCCACCCGAGAAGATCTTCAGAGTTTTCGAGTGCGCATACGAATACGGTTCCGATAATACCCGCTGAAGAAACTGCTCTTGTTCTAGACTTGAGACGTTCTGTTACGAACGATAATTCCTGCCGGCTCTGAAGAAGGCGGAGATGTTCTCTGGAGGGGTCTCCAGTGGGATGTCGCAGCCTGAACTCAAGATGAAGTTGGGAACATCCTTCATTTTCTCGAGAAGTATTGCAGTCTCTCTTTCGACTTCCTCTTCATTTGACTGAAGAAAGACCTTAACCGGATCTATGTTGCCTATAAGAAAAACATCTTCGGGAACTCTCTCCGCTGCAGCATTCAGGTCCACCATGCTGTCAAGGCTCAATCCGTAGGCGCCGCTGGCGCCCATAGGCTCTACTATGTGTTCCGTGTCTCCACAGATGTGATAAATCAAGGGTTTTGAAAGGTCGGATCTTAGCCTTTCAAAATATGGAAGTACGAAACGTTTAAACTGTCTCTTAGACAAAAGCACCGCCGTCGGTTCAAGCACGGCTATCATATCTGCGCCGTGGTCGATTAGCGCTCTCGAGTATTCACTTACAACCCTTGAGCAGAAATCTATTACGCTCTCTGCAAAAGCCGGATCTTCTATCAGTTTCATACAGAGGTCTGTAACCCCAACGAGCTCTCCTGCTAGGCTGAGCGGGCCGATAACGTAGCTGCCCCTCTTTACCGGCAATTCTCTTGCCATTTTATCTGCAACTTCTGCGAAGACCCCCATTCTCCCGGATACTCCCCTCCAGGAGTTCACCACTGAGGAAAGCTCGTCCGGTCCCTTTATTGGATGTTCCTTCACGTAGGGATTGTCATCCTCGGGGAAACCGACTTCCAGTCCCAACGCCTCGGCCTCGACCGTCAGGTCCATCATGAAGAAGATCCCGTCTGGCTGAAACTCCTCCATAATCTTGGCCAGAGAGTTAAACTGGATTTTCGCATTTGTGAGATTCTCTTTGAGCTTCGTTCCCGTCAGTCTTGCGCCCGGTGCGCCGAGCAAAGGTATGATTGATCTATTGAAGGCCATTGCTTATCCCTCCCTCAAGGCAAGATTGTCAACGAAAATCTCGTTGAAGTCCTTTCTGCCAGATAGTTCAACATAGTATATGCTGCCGCTAAGATCTTCCGCTCTCTCTCGAATTCCGCTGTCCAGAACTGCCAGAACTGCCCCAAGACCGGCCGCATTTCCGACGGGTGAAACTCTTTCGACTGGGACATTGGGAAGCATGCCTATTCGCAGAGCGTTCTCGGGATCGATGTAGTTCCCGAAGGCTCCGGCAAGCAAGATCCTGTCGATGTCTCGCGTCTCGATGCCTGCCCGGTCCATCAAAACGGATACTCCCGCTCGAATGGCTGCCTTTGCAAGCTGTACTTCACGAATATCTCTCTTGTTTATACGCACTATGCCCGCAGGGCCTTCAAGCTCGAAGTACTCTCCTTTGATTCGTCCCGATTCAGTAAGAATACCCGCACCTATCATAACGGCAATCGCGTCTATCAACCCCGAACCACAGATTCCAGAAGCATTCGAACCATTCACCGTACTGAACCCGATACCTTCTCCGTTGAGCCACACATGATCGACTGCTCCCGACCTGGCGATAGTCCCCTGACTTATATTGCCTCCTTCGAATGCCGGACCTGCCGCGGTGGAGCAGGTGAAGATTCGGTCGCCCCTTTTGAGGGCCATCTCTCCGTTGGTTCCGATGTCTACGAGGAGAACGTTGCCGGAATCTTCGACGAATCCCGACGAGAGAATACCGGCCGTTATATCCGAGCCTACGTAGGCAGAGATTCCAGGCATTATGTAGATTTTCGAATTTGGAATGGACTCTTCTAGGTCGAGTTCCCGTGACTCGAATACCTTTCCTCCGGTGAATGCCGGTATGAAAGGTGAGGA
>NZ_JFHJ01000721.1:0-1004 GCF_003666285.1 Mesotoga sp. HF07.pep.5.2.highcov
TGGGCATGGTTTTCTCTTGAAAAACAGAGTGGACCATATAAAGGGATCTTCTGAAGATCCCTTTTTTAAAATTGTCGGGCCCTCATGCTAAAATAAATTCCGTTCAGCAAGAACGGAGGGGTACTTATGAAGACGGTTGTTACTAATAAGAAGGCGCGTTTCCAGTATCACCTTATGGATTCGTATGAGGCGGGAATTGAGCTCGTAGGAACCGAAGTGAAATCGCTGCGTCTAGGTGGAGCATCTCTCATTGATGCGTACTGCAAGATCGAAAGCGGCGAGATATTTCTGGTTGACTGCAATATTAGTCAATACACTCACGGCAATGTCTGGAATCATGAACCGCGCAGAAAGAGAAGGTTACTGATGCACAGAAAGGAAATTCTTAGGCTGGACCAAAAGACAAAGGAAAAGGGACTTACCATTATCCCTTTGAAAATATACTTCAATGATAAAGGGAAGGCAAAGGTCGAAATCTGTCTTGCAAAGGGAAAGAGGCTATTCGATAAGAGAGAAGATATAGCAAAGAGAGATGTCGAGAGAAGAATGAGGCAGCAGGCAGATCTGTGATGGATGAACGTCTCTGTACGTCTTTTTTCTTCCGAATAGAGCAGTAATAATGGCTTTGAACCTCAGTAGTGTTGTGGTATAATCAATCTGTCTTATACTGCGAATAACGCCAATAGCTTTGCAATAATTAAGGGGAGGTGTATTTATGAAGAAAGTCGCTTTAGTAGCTTTGCTCCTTTTTGCGGTCTCACTGGGTTTCTCTACGCCTAAAGCGCTTATAGGTGGTGCTTTTGGGATTAATGCAACTAATCCAGTTTATCAGCCGAGAGATGGGGTGCCGGTGCCTTTGATCTCTCTCTTCAGCTTCCGTTTACTGATAAGATTGGGGCCATGCTGAGTGCTCAGGCTGCAATCAGGTATCCAAGCAATAAGATAGGCTTTTCAACGCCGACATTTATTTCCAGATCTTCGAGACACTCAATCTCAAGGCGAGG
>NZ_JFHJ01000248.1:0-1011 GCF_003666285.1 Mesotoga sp. HF07.pep.5.2.highcov
TTCGTTCCGACGCTGCGCATTCAGGTTACAGGAAAAACCAGGATCAGAAGGTTGAGGCGGGAGATTTACGCGAGGGACAAGACGTTCGCTGCGCTCATGAGAGGACGAGAGCGAAAATAGGGACTGACGATTCTCCTCACGTCTGCCCCTTTTTCGCGAGGGATAGGGATCCTGACCAGGAGCATTGTCAGGATGACGCGATGGGAGAGAAGGCTCTCATCACTAGCCACTCGTACAAACTACTTACTTCAGCACCCGTAAGGCTGCCCGAAATGTCTCTTTTTTGGGCTTACGTTAAGGGTCATCACGAACTTGTTTCGGGATCTGCTCTTGAACCGATCGAAGATGCGGGTTAGATGTTTCTGATTGAAGAAAACCTTGAGAGCGTAATTCTGAATCAAGTTCAGATGATAGTATGTGACGTTCTTGGAAAGTCCACATTTATTCCTTTCTGCCGAAGCCGAGCATGAATCCCCGATGCTTCTGTTAGCTTTTCGACTTCGTTATTGAGAAAACAGCATTTTGCTATAATCTAGTGGAGTCGAGGAGGTGTAAATGTGGTCGATAATGATCTTAATCTATTACTGAATCAGATTGTTCAGCTGGCGTCTCCCTTAAGAGTACTGCTGTTTGGCTCGCGCGCCAGGGGCGAGGGTTCAGTCACGAGCGATTATGATCTCCTGGTTATTGTGAAGGATGGGGAAGGCCGCAGGAGAACGGCACAGATGCTGTACAGAGAAATCAAAGGTGTAAAAACTCCTTTCGACCTCATTGTAGCTACCGAGAGCGATATCGCGGATTACGCAGACAATCCCTTCATGGTTTTCAATAGTGCCCTGAAGGAAGGAATAGAGCTATATGCATCTTGACGAAGAGAATCGTGGTATTTCGAAAACATGGCTCAGTTACGCTGAAAGTGACCTTTCTTTGGCTTCCACAAAACCGGAAGGTGCGATTCTACCGGGTACCCTGTGTTTTCTCGCACAACAGGCTTGTGAGAAGTCTCTCAAG
>NZ_JFHJ01000147.1:0-758 GCF_003666285.1 Mesotoga sp. HF07.pep.5.2.highcov
TCTTCTGAAATCGCCTTTTTTATCCACCTCGCATTCAAGCTCGCTTCATTCATACCCACCAAGCCTATAGTTGAGAAATGGTTGTCAAAGTTCTTTAAGTATCTCTTCGTGTATGGATAGAGACCTTCGTTATTCAATTTCTCGACTACTGCTCTCTTGATTTCGAGACTCCTACTCGAGAGGTCCATCATTTTTGAAAGTCTTGCGAAGAACTCTTCTTCGTTCTTGCTCAAATATGCGATTCTCGGAAGGTTGATCGTTACAACTCCAATCGATCCAGTAAATTCGTCTGAGCCGAATAGACCTCCGCCCCTTCTTTTCAATTCTCTCTTGTCAAGCTGAAGCCTGCAGCACATGCTTCTTACGTCATCGGGATCCAAATCAGAGTTGATGAAGTTCTGGAAATACGGGGTACCGTATTTGCTGGTAATTTCGAAAAGAAGCTTTGCGTCTTCATCTTCCCAATCGAAGTCTTTCGTAATATTATAGGTTGGTATCGGATACTGGAAGCCCCGGCCGTTAGCATCTCCTTCGTCCAAAACTTCAAGGAAGGCGCGATTTATCATGCGCATCTCTTCCTGACAATCTCCGTATGTGAAGTCCAGGGCCTTCCCACCAACAATTGCAGGCTGTGTCCTCAATTTGGTCGGGACTACCCAGTCCAGCGTGATGTTTGTAAAGGGTGCCTGCGTTCCCCATCTCGAAGGAGTATTTACTCCGAAGACAAAGGACTGGATGTTTTGCTTCACCTCTTTGAG
>NZ_JFHJ01000667.1:0-859 GCF_003666285.1 Mesotoga sp. HF07.pep.5.2.highcov
CACCCCTCCTGACAGGAAGGCTTTCACCCACAAGACTCTGGAGACATGGAAGGCTTCGTACGGACTCATGGAAGAACGTTCCTTGGGGGATCTCCGAAGTTCCTGAAAAGGTGAAGGTCTTGGAATCGATCTTTCCCCCGTTCATTACCCACAACGCCAACTAACGTTCAATTGAAGGACAGTTGAGGAGGGATCCCTTGAGAGGAAAGCCAGTGATAGTCGCTGAGTATGATTCATCGTGGCCAGAGCTTTTCAGAAGGGAAGCGGAACTGATCTATGCCGCGCTCGAAGGTGTTGAGATGAGTATCGAGCACATAGGAAGCACAGCAGTTCCTGGACTGCAGGCCAAACCCGTGATCGACATAATGATTGGCGTATCATCACTTGAACAAGCCGATTCCTGCGTGCCATTCATTGAAAGAACGGGCTATCTTTACAGACCCGAGCACGAGGATTCAATGCCAGAAAGAAGGTACTTTGAAAGATCCGGCAGTGAGATTGACTGCCACGTACACTTGGTCGTTTTTGGAAGCAAGTTCTGGAGAGGCCACATCTTTTTCAGGAACTGTTTGCGTGAAAACCCAGAGATAGTACAACAATACGCTGCGCTCAAGAAAGAGCTCGCCGAAAAATACAGAGATAACAGAGAAGCTTATACAAATGGCAAGGCTGAGTTCATCCAGGGGATACTGAGACGGCAGAAGGATCCACTTTAGGAAACTAACGTTTTGACCACAGCGCCCGTAGTGGAAATGGAAACGCGCGTAGAGGTTAGAGGTCAGTGGTCAGAGGTTGGAAGAGCAAGAGAGTGGTCACCGTTCGTCGAGGAGAAGTTGTTCGTTCCAGAGAGAGGATCTGT
>NZ_JFHJ01000573.1:0-8965 GCF_003666285.1 Mesotoga sp. HF07.pep.5.2.highcov
CGCGATAGGATTCATAATCATGTCTATGTTGTTACTGTATGCGATTATTTTCCTGAATATCTCTTCCCGTAAGGAGGTAACTGTATGAAGACAGTCATGAAGGTGCTGGGTAAGGTCTTCAAAGTCATCGCTCTGGGGCTGTATCTGATTGCGGCTCTACTACCTCTTTACTGGGTTGTTGTTACATCCCTCAAGGGCCCCAGGGAGATCTACACATTTCCTTTGAAATACCTCCCTTCAAAGCTGTCCTTCGAAAGCTATTCGAAGTTGTTTGGCTTTGCTAACTTCGGAGTTTACTTTCGAAACAGCGCAATAGTGGCCCTTGCGGCTGCTTTAGCCGCCATGCTAATATCTATGTTCAGTGGATATGCACTGTCGCGAATTCGAGCGAAGAGATTCAGAAACGGTACCTTGTTAGCCATGTATTTCACTCAGATGGTTCCTCCGTTCATTCTGATGGCTCCTCTGTTTGTCATGCTGGCAAACTACGGTATGACCGATAGGCTTTCTACGTTGTTTATCCTATATGTAACTATGGTAATTGCCTTCAGCACGATCATGTCAAAGAGTTTCTTCGACAGGATACCGGTTTCCCTTGAAGAAGCTGCCGTGATCGATGGTTGCAGTACTTTGCAGGCGCTCTTCAAAGTGGTATTTCCACTAACGAGGCCCGGACTTGCAGCGATTTTCAGTTTCGCCTTCGTGAATATCTGGAATGAGCTTTTTCTGGCATCGATGTTCATCTTCTCCGATGAAAAGATGACTGTCCCGGTAGCGTTGAACTCGTTCATCTCTAAGGCCGGGATAAGCTGGGACGTTTTGAGCGCGGGACTTGTTGTTTCTCTCTTACCAACTATGATAGTTTTCGCCTTTGCACAGAGATATATAATAGCCGGACTTACCGAAGGCGCTGTCAAAGGATAATGATTGGAGGATCTTGAGGATGGAAAAGAAGTACGTAACTGAGATTTTGCATCATCTGGGTGAAGACGATCTACCTTGCGGGGCGGTAAATCCTCCCATATTTCAAACTTCGATCTTCTCTTTCAAGGGCTTTGACGAGTTCTCAACGGCCCTTTCAGACGAGACGAACCATTTTCTGTACACCAGAGGAAACAACCCTACAGTAAATATTCTCGAGGAGAAACTGGCTGCGCTGGAGCACGCGGAGAGGGCAAAGCTTTTCGGATCTGGAGTTGCGGCAATCGTTTCGAGTATTTCCGCTTTCTTGAAGAGCGGTGATCACATAGTAACTGTCAAGGACTGCTACAGCTGGACATCCACCTATGTAACCCAGTATCTGGCCAGATTTGGAGTGGAACATACCTATGTGGAAGGTAACGATGTGAATGAGATCGAGGCAGCTCTTAAACCCAACACGAAGATTATCTATCTCGAAAGTCCCACTACTTTCACTTTTAAGCTGCAAGACTTGACGGAAGTATCTTCACTGGCCAGGATGAGGGGTGTGAAGACGATAATAGACAACACCTGGGCGACTCCCATCTACCAGAATCCGATCGATTTTGGAATAGACCTGGTAGTCCATTCCGCATCCAAGTATCTGGGCGGAAACAGCGATGTCGTAGGAGGAGTTGTAGCAGGGTCCGATGAGGATGTCAGAAGAATATTCGAAAAAGAGTTTCTCAACACCGGAGCCGTTCCCGATCCCTTTGCTGCCTGGCTTATTCTGAGGGGGATCCGGACTCTGCATATCCGGATGCCCGTGCATTTCCAGAACGCTATGGAGCTCAGCAGAAGGCTACAGAAGAGTGAAGCCGTCGAATCCGTTTTGTATCCGATGCTCGAGAGCTCGGAGCAATATGCGCTTGCCAAGAAGCAGATGAGGGGAGGATCGGGCCTCTTCTCGTTTAAGCTTAAGACCCGGGATATCGACAGGATAAAGAAATTCGTGAACTCCCTGAGATTTTTCAGGAGAGCCGTCAGTTGGGGCGGGTATGAAAGTCTGATCTCTCCGTACGCCGTTTCTCACAGGGACCCCGGTGACAATGTATCTCTGATAAGGATTCATGCCGGTCTAGAAGAAATTGAAGTCCTTTCGGAGGATCTCGATAGAGCCATGAAAGCGCTCGTCTGAACTGGAATTTCGTTAATCGAATACGCGGAAAGATAAGTTGTGAAAGACTGGAGGGGGCACCGTGTATCATTCTAGAAATGAGTACTGTACAAGGCTTAGAAAAGAACTAGCTGAGCTTTTCCCGTATACTTTGATCGAGAGAAAAGCGATTGGCGGATGGAGATTCAGTGATTCCGGCGCGGAAAGACCGCCCGAGAAAGGCTGGAAGGAGATCTCCGTGGGCTACCGGTGGGATGAGACAAAATTCCCGGTGTGGTTCAGAACCTCCATAGAGTCAGAAAAACCTGAAGACGGAGAGAGGCTCTACCTTAAAGCGGTTCCCGGAGGAGAGAGTCTGGTCTTGATTGACGGCCGTTCTTTTGGCGAGATAAATGTATATCATCAGTTTCTGGACCTAACAGAGTTTGCTGATGGGAAGAGCCACGTAATTGATATACAGACAGTGCCGAAGGGGCTGTTCGGTACTCACTTGCCCGATCCGGTCTTTGAAGGCGCCGAGCTGCTCCTTCAAGATAGATCCGTATCATGCACATATCTCGATTTTACGGTCGCGATCGAGGTTCTTGAGGCAACCAGAGATGAATTCCTCTCAGAGAAGCTATTGAAAATCATAAGCGACTGCCTCTCCGAGATCGAGCTTCCTAGATCTACTGATCAGTACTTCAAGACGGCCCCTGACAATCCGACTCTTTTCGGGCACCATACATATGGAAGCGTAAACGAGATCTGGCAATCCCCGAGGTTTGAGAAGTCTGAAGGGAACAGACTGACCGACAATTATCGCCGCACGGTCATGAAGGCCCGTGAGAAACTCGCGAGTAATATAGCCAGCTTGAGAGACAAGCATAGTGCGGTGGGCACCGTTCATGTTACCGGTCAGTCACACATTGACTATGCCTGGCTTTGGCCGATAGATGAGACCAAGAGGAAGATCAGAAGGACCTTCGCCAATGCCGTAAGAATGATGGAGAAGTTTCCGGAATTCGTTTATCTTCAGTCTTCGGCTCAAATGTTCATGGATTTGAAGGAGAACGATCGCGATCTCTTCGAGAGGGTAAAGGAGAAGATTTCGCAGGGCAAATGGGAAGCGATCGGCGGAATGTGGGTTGAGAGCGACTGCACCGTCTCCAGCGCCGAATCACTTGCCAGGCAGTTTCTATACGGCCAGATGTTCTTCGAAGAGGAGTTCGGGATGAGATCTTCTGTGGCATGGCTTCCAGATGTCTTTGGCTTCTCCTGGATACTTCCTCAAATCATGAAGGAAGCGGGAATAGAATACTTCTCGACGACCAAGCTGAAGTGGAATGAGAAGAATTGTTTCCCTCTCGACCTCTTCTTGTGGAGGGGGCTGGATGGCAGTGAAGTAGTCTGCCATTTCTTCGATAACCCTCTCGGGGGTTACAACGGAATGCTTAATCCAGAAGCGATTCTTGGCACATGGGAGAACTTCCAGGATAAAAGAGTTTACGATAAGACAATAACCACCTTTGGCTACGGCGACGGCGGCGGCGGTCCGACAGAGAGATGATCGAATACTATGAAAGGCTCAAAGAGTATCCTGGCATGCCGAAACTCGAAATGGCCCCCTTGACGAACTATTTCAAGGAGTTGCCTTCCACTCTGGAACTGCCCGTTTGGGACGACGAGCTGTACTTCGAGCTCCACAGAGGAACATATACTAGCCAGGCAAGAACAAAGAAGCTGCATAAGGATGCTGAAGACGCTCTGTACAGACTGGAAGCCGTCGGTGCTATGGTCTGCAGTAGAGAAAAGTATCCGCTCAAAAAAGTCAGAAAACTGTGGGAGATACTACTTCGTAACGAGTTTCACGACATTCTTCCCGGTTCATCCATAAATGAAGCTCACATCCAGGCCGAAGATGAACTTGGTCAGCTAATCAGAGAGGCAAATGAAATAACCGGTACTCTACTTGACAATGTTGGCGATGGAAATCCTTCTCTCAAGACCGTAATCAATGTTGGATCTTACCCTCAACAATCAATATTTATTGACGACAATGAAATGAATCTCTATGACCGGGTGGGCAAACTTCTGGCAAGCCAGAGAACATATGACGGAAGGTTTATTTACAGCTCAGATCTGTATATTCAACCGTTTTCGAGCGAGGTTTTCGAGTGTATGGGTGGAGAGGTCGAGGAACACGCTATAGAAAGTGATCCCGTCCTCGAAAACAGCTTTTTGCGTGTTGAAGTAAACTCCGATGGAAGTGTTTCCGTTTTTGATAAGCAACTTCAAAGAGAAGTAACCTCCGGCCCAGGGAACTGTCTCTACGTATACAAGGACATTCCAGTTGCTTGGGATGCATGGGATATCGATCACGATTACGAGATATCTGGCAAGAGACTGACCGCCCTCGATGTGAGGACGATTGAGAGCGGTCCGGTGAGGAAGGTCGTTCAGGCGAGATACGAGTATGAAGGAAGCTCTATAGTGCAGAGATACATATTGAACGCCTCTTCAAGGAGACTGGATATTGAAAACGATATCGACTGGCACACTAGAAGGACTCTTCTCAAGGCTCACTTTCCCGTCAGCATTCTTTCTAGAGAAGTAAGATGTGATCTCTCCGCGGGATACTCAAGGAGAAGTACGAGGGTTCGAAACACCTTTGAAGATGCCCGATTCGAATTTCCGGCCCATCGCTGGGTCGAGCTGGAAGAGCCAGGTCTTGCCGTAGCTATTCTCAACGACGGAAAGTATGGTCATTCCTGCAACGGTTCAGACATATCTCTTACACTTCTTAGATCGCCCATTTATCCCGATTTCTTTGCAGATGAGGGAAGGCATCGTTTCACCTACTCGTTGTTCTCTCATGATGGAGAGGATGCTGTCAGGATAGTCGAGGAAGCCGAGGGCCTTAACAAGGAGATGATCAAGATTGACGGAAAGATAGATCTTGAAACAGCCGTGTTGCAAATCTCAACGAGAAACCTCAAGGTACTCGCCTTGAAGCATTCCGAGAAGAGCGGTTACGTACTCCGGCTCGCTGAAGTAGAAGGGAGGCGGGGAGTAGCAAAGATCAGTACTGCACTGGCCGTTGAACGATGCTGGATTTCGAACGTTCTCGAGGATAAAGTGCGCGAGCTCCCGGTAATTGACGGTAAAGTCGAGCTCCCCTACAGGCAGTTCGGTCTCCACACGCTCAGGTTTGAATGAGGCGAGATCATGAAGGAAAGCGATGGAGTTGATTGAAGAAAGAACCCTCCTTGGCATAGATGTGGGAGGTACGAAAACGGCCGTCGTTCTCGGAGATGAAACTCTCAACATCCTCGCAAGAGCAGAGTTCCTGACCGAACCAGAGCTCGGTTTTCAGAGCTTCATCGAGAGGCTCTCTTCCGAAATCATCGGTCTGACAGGAGATTTGATTCCATCCAGGGTGGGAATATCCGTCGGCGGTCCTATGGATTGTAAAACGGGTACTTTGTTCAACCCTCCTCACCTTCGATGGGGAACCGTTAACATAGTTCAACCGTTGGTGGAGCGTTTTGGTTTCTCGATCACGATCGAACACGACGGAAGAGCCGGTGCACTTGCCGAAAGCATTCTGGGGGCCGGCAGGGGCTTTCTAAACATTGTCTTTCTGACTCTGGGAACCGGCCTGGGAGCAGGCATAATTATCAATGGGAGTATTTATAGTGGATCTACAGGATTGGCTGGAGAGGTTGGTCATATGAGAGTAGCCGAGGATGGTCCCTCGCTCTTCGGAAAGAACGGTTCATGGGAGTCTTTTTGTGGTGGTACGGGAATTTCACTATATGCGCATTACAGATTTCCTGAACGGTTTGGGCGAGGAATGACTGCTCAGGAAATTTCACGTCTTGCACTGAAGAAGGATCCTAACGCCATCACCGTCCTTGAGGAAAGCGGAGCATACTTTGGGGAAGGTCTCGCCGTACTGCTGGATATTCTCGACCCTGACAGGATAATTCTCGGTAACCTTGCCTGGCGCCTTCCGAAAATCTGGCTTGAGGCTGCTCTAAAGAGGGCAGCGGAGGAAGCGCTTGTCGGCGATGAGGCGAGAAATCGGGTCGTTATTACGGAGCTCAAAGACAGGATTGGTGACTATGCCGCTTTGATTGTGGCAAGCGGAATGGGAAGAAGGAGATAGGAGATGGAGTTTAATCGTGTAGCGCGTATGGCTTTTGAGGAGAGCATACGAGTAAAGAGTGAGTTTATCGACAAGTATGAAGAGCTGATATACGAGGTTTCGCGCGAGATAGCCAGAAGAACAGGGAATGGCGGAACCGTCTACCTGATGGGGAACGGCGGTAGTGCAGCAGATGCAGCACATCTGGCGGCTGAACTCGTAGGAAGGTTATATTTGGAAAGAAGACCGATCAGGGCAGTATCGCTACCCAGTAACGACTCGATTCTCACAGAAGTCCCTAACGACTTTGGATATGACCAGGTCTTCTCCAGACAGCTCGAAGCCTTTCTGGGAGAAGAGGATATTGTGATTGCAATTAGCACTAGCGGACAATCGACAAACATTTTAAGGGGACTGAAAGTGGCGATAGAGAGACGTTCGCTGAGAGTTGGATTAACGGGGAAGACTGGCGGCGAGATGCTTGGCTTATGCGACTATCTATTCAAAGTGGACTCTACTGACATTCCAAGGATTCAGGAAACGCACATAACTCTCGGTCACGTATTGTGTCAGCTTATCGAGGCGATTACCGTCGGAAGAGAGTAAATATGGCGTAGTGAGAATGGAAGGTGCGGCGATGAGATACGAGGGTAAGTACACAGTTTTCGATACTTCTAATGTGAAGACGTATTCTTTGTTGAACAGACCTAGTGAGGTGTCGATATCGGATCTGATAGACATGAAGGAAATAGTAAATGAGTCTGATGGCTTCAGGTCACCCGAACTGGAAGAGCTTTCCGAGAAGGTGCTTGAGGCAAAAGAGAAGGGTTTACCCGTTATTGTTTTCAGCGGCGCGCACGTAATCAAGAACGGAATGGGACCGTTGCTTTCGTCGCTTATGCATGAAAAGATCATTACTGCCCTTGGGGTGAACGGGGCCTTTACGATACATGATTTTGAACTGGCTTACTGTGGAAGGACCTCGGAAAGTATTCCGAATGCTCTTTCTAGAGGGCTTTTCGGCTTCGCAGAAGAGACAAATAAGTATATTAACAACGCACTGATTCATGGAAATAAGCTCTTTCTTGGATATGGAGAGTCGATGGGCAGGCTTCTATCGGGAGAAGCCTTTCCAGAGAAGATTGACTGCATGTACCTGACGTCTCAGTCCAGTACAATGCGTATCGGGATAGTATACCGCTTTGTGTTCACTCAGCAGTGGGAACTGACATATACCACATGACACCATACTTCGACGGTGAGTCTCTTGGAGGATGCTCGGCAAGAGACTTTCTCATATTCGCGAATGAAATTTCAAAGCTTGAAAAGGGCGGGGTGTGTATAGTGATAGGCTCTGCAGTCATTGGCGCTGAAGTTGTTCTGAAGGCAATATCGATGGCGGCAAATGTTGGAAGAGCTCCAAAGTCAATCACAACGGCCAGCTTTGATATAAGAGATGCAGATCTAGATGAGGCTTCGAAAAATAACAAGGAAGTTGCTTCTTATTACTTCAGAGATGTGAAATCGATAGTAACGAGAATCCCGAATGCTTTTGGTGGAAAAGGTTATTACATAAAGGGAAACCATAAAGAGACTCTGCCGTCGTTCTACAGATTGATTATGAAGGGAATGCCATGAATCAAGCTTGGGAAAGGAACGCCAGGGTGCTCGTAGTCGGTGACGTCTTCCTGGATAAGTATGTCTATTACGATCCCAATCTGTCGAGGCCGAGCCTTGAAACCGGCCTTATGACGATCACGGGAGTGAGAGAAGAGTATTCTCCCGGAGCGGCCGGTAATGTGGCTAAAAATCTTGCCACGCTTGATGGGAAAGTGATTCTCCTCGCTCCGGTGGGACTGGACGCTAGGGCTGTCGAACTGGAGAGGGAGCTCGATCGTTATGGGATTTGCACGCAGTTCCTTGTGAAGTCGAAAAGACAGGTTACCCCTCTGTATATGAAATTCATCAATACTTTGACGGGGGAAGAGGATCTGCCAAGGCTTGATATTCCCCCGGTCGGTCTAGCCGAAGAAAACAGACGGGAGATTGTCGAAATGTTAGAATTTCTCGTTCCTCAGGTTGATGCCATAATTGTCCAAGATCAGTCTGAGATTCCTGGGACAGGCTGTATAGACGAAGAGGTAAGAAAAAAACTGATTGTGTTGCGAAAGCTATTCCCTGAGAAATTATTCGTCGCGGATTCGAGAAACTGGCTCGAGGCCTTTTCAGGTTTTCTTCTGAAGCCCAACCTTGGTGAATTTTCTCAGATCCTTGAAAGGGCAGGCCTTGTAGATGACAATAACAGAATTCCTGAGCAAATACTGGTTCAGAAACATCTCGCAGAGGTTTCAAGACTGGTGGGTTCACCCGTTGTAGTAACCGCCAGCGAGGATGGCTCGTTCTGCTTTAATAACGGTATACTGAATCGAATATTCAATCTCGAAGGAGAAGTGAGGGATGTCTGCGGAGCTGGAGATGCATTCATTGCGGCCTTGACTTTGGAGTTGTGCGGTAAGAAAGTCTCGTTATTGGACTCAGCCAAGACGGCCACAAAGGCCGCTTCGCTCTGTGTTTCTCAGAAAGGAACGGGGGTGTTGCTGAGAGAATCAATCTCAAAGCTTGAAGAACCTGATGCTTATAGAGTCGAAGATCCGTCTATCTTCAGGAATACCCGAAGGTTGCCTGGGAAGACGAGGTATGTTCTCTTTGATTTCGACGGTACCATTTCCCTTCTAAGGGAGGGCTGGCAGCCGATTATG
>NZ_JFHJ01000520.1:0-1032 GCF_003666285.1 Mesotoga sp. HF07.pep.5.2.highcov
GCCGACCC
Source organism: Mesotoga sp. HF07.pep.5.2.highcov (assembly GCF_003666285.1). Taxonomy (NCBI): domain Bacteria; kingdom Thermotogati; phylum Thermotogota; class Thermotogae; order Kosmotogales; family Kosmotogaceae; genus Mesotoga; species Mesotoga sp. HF07.pep.5.2.highcov. The sequence continues at coordinate 9 of NZ_JFHJ01000520.1, forward strand.
AACTTTCGATATCGGAAAGTTCATGCCACAGGTTCTCAACTATTACCGGGTAAACGGCAAACTCTATTCGATGCCGTTCAATTCATCAAACGCAATCGTTTTCTACAACAAGTCTCTCTTTGAAAAGGCCGGTCTAGATCCGCATAATCCTCCGACTACTTTTGAAGATTTCATCGAAGTGGCCAGGAAGCTTACCATAAAGGACTCGGCTGGAAACGTGGAGCAGGCAGGATTTACCGTATCTCTTAATTCATGGTTCTTTGAGCAACTACTGGCGGCACAGGACGCCCCGCTAATTGATCAGAACAACGGCAGAACCGGAAGACCAACGAAGGCAGTCTTCAATACTCCTGAAGGTCTGGCGATCTTCGAGTGGTGGAATACCATGTCGCAGGAAGGTACAATGATAAACACGAAGTTTGAAGACTGGACCGCTGCAAGAAACCTGTTTATTTCGCAAAAAGCGGCAATGTTGATGACTTCCACTTCGGATGTCGCCCTGATGATGGAATCCGCCAAGACGAACGGTTTTGAGCTTGGTAGTGTCTTTTTGCCAAGACCCTCTGATTCGAAAGCTGGAGGAGCGATCATAGGCGGTGGAAGTCTCTGGCTTATCGATGGCCATCCAGACGAAGAAACCAAGGCTGCCTGGGAGTTTATCAAGTTCATGGCTAGCACCGAGCAGCAGATTGAATGGCACAAAGCCACTGGATACTTCCCGGTTAGAAAGGATTCCGTTGAGAAACTCGTTGCCAGCGGGTATTACGGTGATTACCCGGATCACCTGACAGCGCTCTTACAACTTCTGCTTTCAGTCCAGAGTTACAATACTAACGGAGCAATAACTGGAGCATTCCCTGAGATAAGAACCGTGGTAACAACCGCGATTGAAAAGATGATCGCCAAAGAAATGACTCCTTCCGAGGCGCTGAAGTACGCCGAAGATGGAGCAACTCAAGCAATTCGCGACTATAACGAAGCCAATTACTAATGCTCTTTTATTGGCCGGAGCGGGCGATCAGCC
>NZ_JFHJ01000594.1:0-921 GCF_003666285.1 Mesotoga sp. HF07.pep.5.2.highcov
CTTCTGGGAATTCATATGCCCTGGGAACGTATCCTTCAATGTAAGGCAGTTTCTTCCCCTTGAAGGATCTTGTCACTCTAGAGCTGAGAAGACCCTTGGTGTACGGATGCGAGGGCGAGGAATACAGTTCCTTCACCCCGGACTTCTCTACGATCTTTCCGGCGTACATTACATGAACTCTATCGGCTAGTTCGGCAACTACCCCGAGATCATGTGTGATAAAGATTATCGAACTGCCGAATTCTCCCTGGAGCTCCCGCATGATGTTCAAAACCTGAGCCTGTATTGTGACATCCAGTGCGGTAGTTGGTTCGTCCGCGACAACTATCTCTGGATTTGTTATCAGGGCCATCGCAATCATGATTCTCTGAAGCATTCCGCCGCTCATTTCGTGGGGATACTCTCTATATCTTTTCTCCGGTTCGGGGATATTTACCCTTCTGAGAATTGAAATGATCTCATCGTAGGTTCTGATCTGGTCCCAGGTCATGTGAGCTCTGGCAACTTCCGTTAGCTGGAACCCTATCGTGTAAAGGGGATCGAAGGCCGACATAGGTTCCTGAAAGATCATGCTGATTTCCCTGCCCCTTATGTCCCTGTACGCCTTGTTAGAAAGTCCCACGAGGTTCTTTCCCTTGTACAAGATCTCTCCCTCAACCTTGGCCGGCGGCACTTTTATCAGACCGAGAATCGTCTGGACGGTAACGCTTTTACCACAGCCGGATTCTCCGACAAGTGCGAGGATCTCTCCCTTCTCGAGATAGAAGCTTATGTCGTCCACAGCTTTGACCAGACCGTCCGGGGTCCTGAAATAAGTTTTGAGATTCTTCACCTCGAGTATCGCGCTCATACCTTCTCCACCGCCCTGTAAGGATCGACGGCGTCTCTCAAGGCGTCTCCCACGAAGTTGAAGGAGAGAAC
>NZ_JFHJ01000209.1:0-4003 GCF_003666285.1 Mesotoga sp. HF07.pep.5.2.highcov
TATAACTTCCTCCCCGGGCCGTATCTTGGTCTGACAATATTACTCTGAGCAATCTGTTTATGGGAGAAGACGGTGTTTCTGCACCGTCTTCTTCTTTTGATAAGGCGCAAAAAAGAAGCAGTTTTTTTGAACCGGTAAGCAATGTGGGGTAACAGTGACAGACAAATTTCTACTAAGGACTTCTTCTTCTCGGATTTCTGGCCTTCTTTAACTTGACAATTAATTCATCTAGAATTGTACAGTTTGCATTGTTATTCAGAAACTTCTTGTAGGTTACCCTCAGAGAAGAGAATTCTACTCGTAATGGTTGGTCAAGGAGGTTCGATTTTGAGAGAACTTAAAAAGGAAGCAAAGTATATTGTTGAGAGATCAATTGAAACGGTTCAGCCTGAAAGCTCCGTTAAGAATGCTCTTGAAAAGCTTAGGCTGAAAGGTCCTATATTCCTTTTGGCGGTCGGCAAGGCAGCCTGGAGAATGACCAAAGCTGCGATGGACAAGCTTGGTGAAGAAGTAAGCGCGGGAATCGTAATAACGAAATATGGCTACAGTCAGGGAGATATCGAACGCGTAGAGATTTTCGAAGCCGGGCATCCGATACTTGACAGAAAGACCGTTGAAGCTACAGATTATGCTCTCAAAAAAATTGAGGAATTGAAGCCGGAAAAGATTCTCTTTCTTATTTCGGGAGGCGGATCGGCTCTCTTCGAAAAACCATTGGAGGGGGTGATGCTTGAGGATCTTGTTGATGTCAACAATCGTCTATTCCGTTCAGGTGCAAGCATCGTCGAAATCAACACGGTGAGAAAACACCTTTCTTCAGTAAAAGGAGGGCGTTTTGCAAAGCTGGTCTCTCCCTCTCAGGTCTATACGCTTGTTCTTTCCGATGTTTTAGGAGACCGTCTTGATTCGATCGCTTCAGGACCGGCTTACCCCGATAGCAGTACAAGTGACCAGGCGCTTGCAGTCCTTGAGAAGTACGCTATTGATGTTGATTCCAGAATCATTGAGGCTCTGATGGTAGAGACTCCTGACCGCCTGTTTAACGTTCAAACTGAGATTATCGGAAGTGTTGCGAGAGTCTGTGAATCTGCAGCAACATTTGCCAGAGAGATTGGATATAACGCCACTATCCTCACAACTTCGTTAGATTGCGAAGCAAGAGATGCCGGTGTTTTTTTGGCATCTATCGCTAGAGAAGAAGCACACAACAGACCAGTGGAAAAGCCGGCCGCTCTGATCATTGGCGGTGAAACAGTTGTGCATGTTAGAGGCAGAGGTCTGGGAGGAAGATGTCAGGAGCTTGCTCTTGCATTCTCTTTAGGGATTGGGGAAATGGGTGGTGTTACGCTGGCCTGTGTCGGCACCGATGGTACCGATGGGCCTACCGATGCAGCTGGCGCCATTGTCGATGGAAGAACAGTTCGAAAAATGTTGGATGCTGGCATAGATCCACAGTTATTTCTGCTCGACAACGATTCCTACCACGCTCTGGAAAAGTCAGGCGACTTATTCATTACGGGGCCGACTGGTACAAATGTAAACGATCTGATAGTGCTGCTTTGCGAGTGAATATAGAAATACGATCGACAGTCATTAAGGAAATTTGATTCCTTCAAAACCAGCTTTACGACGGAAGAAGGCCGCTATTTTATTGTCCATCCGACCATTCCTTTGACGTAATATCTTTGAAGCAATACGTAGATAAGAATTGGAACGATCATCACCATCAAAGATGCAGCGGAGAGTAGTCCCCAGTCGACATGGTAAACCCCTCGCATTAATGGAATCCTTTGAGTTGCCAGGAGTTTGTCCGGAGAATAGATGAGAATAAGAGCAAGGAAAAAGTCGCTCCATACCCATGTAAACTGCAAAGCAGAGGCCGAAGCAATTGCCGGGAAAGCATTGGGAAGTACAATCCTGAAGAAGATACCCAAGTCTCCAGCTCCATCGATTCTGGCTGCCTCCTCCATATCGGTCGGAAGAGTCTTGAAGTAATTACGCATGAAGAAAGTTATCCATGGTATTCCCCACGCAGTGTGGAGAAGAATAAGACCGAAGTAAGTGTCTACCAACCTAGAGTGCTCATTATTTTAAAGATAGGAATAGCAATCATCTGCTGAGGGAGCGCAAGAGTGAGCACAACGGTTAGAATAAACGTCTTCCTGAACGGGAATCCATATCTGGAAATTCCATAGCCTGCCAATGTTGCTAGCATTAAAGGGATTATCGTAGAGGGAAGAGCAATTAACAGAGAGTTTATCATCCCCCTATAAAGTGGTGCTGTACGATGATTAAGTGCCCCGGTGAAGTTTGATAGAGTTGCAGTGAACGGCTTGAGACTCCACCATCCGTCCAGTACTTCACTAAAGGGCCTAATTGCTGTCATAACTACGCCCATCAACGGAAGGATCCATATGAGGGCGATAATCCAGGCAATGACTGTTTTTAGAACAATCTCTCTCCTTGACTTTCTCATTCTGCCTCATCTCCCGCCGATTTCATCATGGGAATCGCAGCCAGTAGAGTTGAGGCGGTAATTAAAACCGCAACTACTGCAGATTTTCCAAAGTCCCACTCTCGAAAGCCATAAAGATACATTTGAAGCGCAAGAACGTTTGATGAACCACCTGGCCCTCCCATAGTTGCAATATAAACAATATCGAAGACCTTCAGTTCCCACAGCAGAGTCATTGTAAGTACGACAACGGTGATTGGTTTCAACAATGGAATCGTTATCTTAAGTAGCATTTTGAACTTTGATGCGCCGTCTATCTGGGCTGCTTCATAGTATGTGTTGGGAATAGTCTCAAGCCCGGCAGAATAGAGAATCATTGAGAAGCCTGTCCACAACCAGACAGAGCCGAAGATCAGTGCAAAGAGAGCCGTCTCTGGATATGCTGTCCAAGTCTTACCTTCCAGTCCAAGTGTCTGCAGAACTAGATTCACAACGCCAACATTTTCCTCGAACATGAATCGAATCATTATTCCGCCCACTATCATTGGCATAACCATGCCAAGGAATATTATCGACTTTACTATTCCCCCTCCCTTTACGTCTCGCAGAAGGATAGCCAGAAATAAACCCACAAGGGTAGTTAATGGCAGATGGATCGCGATCCACATTAAGTTATGAATAAGTGAACCAAAAGGAAAACCTCTCTCTAGTCCCCGGGGATCTAGGATATCCCTGCTGGAAAACACTTCTCTGTAGTTTGAGAGTGAAAGGTTCCCTTCGCTGTCAACAAAGCTCAGGAAAATCGTGTTGAACGTAGGATATAAAACGAAAATCACTAGAAGCAACAACGCCGGCAAAATGAAGTAGCTGAAGTGCCTGAATTTTGCCTTTCTCAAAGCCAACTAGATCACCCCCGAAGAAAGAAGTGGGACCCAGATGGGCCCCACTTAGAGAAATCGATTACTTCGGCATTTTTTCATCAAGGTCCATCAGCGCATCGTCAAGCCTTTCCGGTCTTACCCAGATTAGTTTAAGCTGGTCCCAGAATGCTGTCTGCCAGAGACCGCCGATGGAATCATCGAGATCATTTAATGTCTCAACACCCTCTGTCAACTTCGCAATCTCCTTGTCGACTGCAGGATAATTAGACATGTCGACTCCGACGGTTGCAATATGGCCACCCTGCGCAACCTGAATGCTCTGACCTTCCACACTCGAAAGGAATTTCACAAGTTCCAGAGCTTCTGCCTTGTTGGTTGCGTATTCGGGCACAAATGCATAGTCAATACTGAAAACCATCCCGCGATTTCCCGGAAGACTGAAGACAGCCAGATCATTCGGGTCGTCTACCATTCCCGTTATCCACTGTCCCATGAAGTAAAGACCGTAATCTCCGTTCCACCACTGCTCGAGTATAGTTGTCCACTCTGTGGGTTCACTGAAGTATCCCTTTTCGAGAAGATAGACTAGCTTTTCCATGGCGTTCCTGACCGCGTAACTCCTCCAGGTCGTGTTTCCTTCGATTAGGTCCTTCTGGAGTTCGGGGCC
>NZ_JFHJ01000282.1:0-595 GCF_003666285.1 Mesotoga sp. HF07.pep.5.2.highcov
TGGACAAGTACATATGTTCAGGAAATGACTAGACTGAGATTCAAAGATGCCATTGTTGATCTAAGAAACTTCAGGGATCCAAAGATGCAGGCAGTGTATCAGACGGTGCCAAAGATTCAAGAACTTGCCACAGAACTATACGAGACCGATAAGGATGCCGCGCTTGCTATCATAAGTGATTATGCTTACAATACGGCGGTTGCATGGCAGGCCGACTGGCTAAAGTTTGGAGATTACTTGGTGGGCAAATACTGTGCAGACAGGATTAACTTTGGAACAGGTCTGCCTAAAGAATGGGGCGAACTTCTGGACTCTTTGAACAACTAGAATCCAAAAACCCTTTCTTGTTCAGTGAATCTATACGGGAGGTGGGATCAGTCAGACAACGTAGTAGTAATGTTTCAAAAGCAACAACAAATCTAATCTAGATGGGGTGATGTACTCTTATGAAGAAAGTTTTAATAATTCTGATTGTGGCATTGATAAGTTTCGCAAGTGCAGCCGTTGCATGTACTATCCTTGGAGTCGGCAAGGATGCAATGGTTAATGGTTCAACTATCATTACGCACAACGATGATTCAACCAGTGCGGATTT
>NZ_JFHJ01000166.1:0-1809 GCF_003666285.1 Mesotoga sp. HF07.pep.5.2.highcov
TCAGAAAGAAGGGCATGAGTTTTTGAAAAAAGTGGCGGATAATTACGGCGATATAAAGATCTACATAAGGAGGAGAGAAAATGGTTGATGCCGTTGTGATTGGTGGTGGACCAGGCGGTTATGTATGCGCAATAAGAATAGCTCAACTTGGCAAGAGTGTCGCACTCGTAGAAAAAGAGAATCTCGGAGGCACATGTACCAACTGGGGCTGTATTCCAACGAAGGCCATGTTGACCTCTGCTCATTTATATACGGAGATAAACGAGAAATCCAAGAGGCTTGGAATTGATGCATCAGGACTAGGCTACGATCTAAAGAGAATAATGTCCCACATGAATAGGACGATTACAATGTCAAGAAAGGGAATCGAACACCTGTTGAAGAAAAATGGTGTTGATTTCTACAACGACGTTGCAGAAATTAAGGATGCAGGACACGTTCTGCTAAAGAACCATGGTAAAACTCTAGAGACCAGAAATATAGTCATTGCCGCTGGTTCTGAACCCTCCATATTCAAGCCGTTCAGTGAAATCGAAGGGATTTGGACCAGCAACGATGTCTTTCAGATGGAAGAGATGCCAGAAAGCCTTGTTATCGTTGGTGGAGGAGTTATCGGTGTCGAATTTGCAACATTTTTTAGCTCATTCGGAGTGAAGACTACAATCATTGAGCTTGCGGACCACATTCTTCCATACGAAGATAGGGATGTCGCCGATGACATTCGAAAGTCATTGACTCGACAGGGGGTTGAAATAGTTGAAAGAACGAAGGTGACTGAGGTGGAAAAGGATGAATGTATCTTCGTTCTAAATGCCGAAGGTGAACAGGAGCTCTCAGTTCAGGCTGAGAAAGTTCTTGTTGCAGTTGGTAGGAGGCCGTATATAACCGAAGATGTGAGAAAGCTTGGTCTGGAAATTGAAAGGGGAGTCGTCACGAACAGCCGAATGCAGACAAACATTAAAGGTGTTTACGCCATAGGCGATATAAGAGCCGGAATGATGCTTGCCCACGTTGCTAGCTATGAGGGTATAGTAGCGGCTCACAACATTGCCGGAGAAGTAATGGAAATGAATTACTCCGCAGTTCCTTCAATCATTTTCTCCAATCCGGAGGTAGGATCTACCGGCATAAAAGAAGACGATGTTGAAGATATGGAGAGAGTAATTATCGCTAAATTCCCCTTAAGCGCCAATGGTAGAGCAAGGACTGTACTTGAAAACACTGGTTCGTAAAGGTAATCGCAGATAAGGAAAACGGAAAGGTTCTGGGAATGAGCATAGTCTCTCCATCTGCAACGGAGCTCATAATGGAAGGAGTAATAGCAGTCAAGAATGGGCTAACGGTCGAAGAGCTTGAGAACTCAATACACCCTCATCCAACACTATCAGAGACAGTACTTGGTGCGCTTGAAGGCGTAAATGGAATGAGTATTCATATCTGAGATAGTTCGTTAATAGAGGGCATCCCTTTGCAGGCAATGCTTCGGGATGCCCATGTTTATTTTCTGATGTCCGAAATCATATTATGCTTTTCTGTAAAACCTCGATTCCTTGAAAACATCTTTCCGTTTTTTTTGCAGGGTTTCTTTCATCGAATTTTGTTGCACTAACCTAGATGATTACAAATAAAGCTTTCTGAACATCCGTTAGAACTCTTTTGAATATATATTTCTCGTCTGGCTGAAGACCTTTGTCTTGGCGAAAGTATGCTTATAGAATAAAAGATCCAACTTGATCATTATATGGCCTTCAGTCTCAAAATCAAGCTCAGCCTTCGATTGATTTACTTTTGCAGAGAAACCCATGGGAA
>NZ_JFHJ01000451.1:0-1362 GCF_003666285.1 Mesotoga sp. HF07.pep.5.2.highcov
TGCTTTTAGGAGGCGATGAAGTGAAGGAGGTTACACTGAGAGAGTTGAGAGAAGTTACCGGACTGGTTCTGATAGATTTCTTCAGTCCCGGTTGTGGTGTCTGCACTGCCATAGAGACGAAACTGGAGGCAGTCGAGAAGGATTTCCCTTCATGGAAATTCTACAAGATAAACACTGTTGAGAATCCCGCCGTTGCTTCCGAATACTCGGTATTCACTGTCCCAACGATTGTAGTGCAAACGGACGGTAGAGAGCAGAAAAGGTGGAGCAGGTACTTCTCTCTGGAAGAAGTAATCGAATTTCTCCACGAAATAGACGAAACAGAGGGATAGCGTTTGAAAGCCAGTCTGCTGACGCAGGCCACTCAGTCTTCGCCTGGCCAGTCTCGCTTTCGGCGAGGCCAGTTCCGCTTCGCGGGCCACAAGACCCGCTGATCGCTGTGAAGAGCTGTTCTTGGATAAGATTAAGCGAGAAAATGTAATGTCGAGACGCTCGCTCCGCTCGCGAGAAGACGAGAGTTATAATCATTGACCTTCAACGGTCCACCGTTATCCGACAAAAGCGTAAAGAGTGGGTTAGCAAGAACGGGTTATCAAAATCGAGTTATGAAAACCGAATAGGATTGATTTGCGCAAAGGCAGATTTGCTTCGGGAAGACGCAGTGAGGGACTTACAATAGACTGCTACCAGATGGCAATTCCAGACGATTATGCAGTTCTTTCTGTAGGGGCGAACGGCTGTTCGCCCAAATGAGTACTGATAAGGGAACAAGAGCAGCAGTTTCACAGATTATCACCCAGATCCTGTACAGAAGCACGAGGATGACAAGAAGTAAGGGGTCGGTATGAGTGACTTAGGATGACGGCCATTCTATTTTCACGTCACTCTAATTCTTATTGTTTTTCTGAGCGATTAGCCTATAGCGTTTCAAACAAGCGGTTCTTCCAGAGATAGGGGTCTTCATCTTTATCGTGCAGCAGTATTATAGGACAGTGTGTCGATTTCTTTCTGTAGGGGCGAACGGCTGTTCGCCCGCGATAGCTTGACAATATGTACGCATCGCCGGCAATGTTTGTTGGGAGCAATGGTTGATGGCAGAGTAATCTTGAGTAGCATTGGCAGAATCGTTTATGAACATGTCATCCGCAGTGAGAAAGAACTGAATCGAATTCGTGATTACATTGAGAATAACCCCTTGAGATTGCAGATAGACAGAGAGAATCCCGACAGAAAGACAAATCGGGCTCGTTCAACTATTGAAGAGGAAGATCTCTATCCTTGGGAAGATTGATCATTATTGATAGCGGGCGTGCCGCCGCACGCCCCTACATCCGTTTGGATCGAATTTATTCTCACATGCAA
>NZ_JFHJ01000337.1:0-1056 GCF_003666285.1 Mesotoga sp. HF07.pep.5.2.highcov
GCTTCAAAACATTCCTGACATGTCGCAACGCCGAAAAAGTCTACAACTACTGAAGCGAAAAAAGAAGACACTGCAACGAGAAATAGAGTAAGAATCAGAAGGTTTTTTTCATCCAGCCACCCCGTTATTCATACAAAGTTTGTCCTATATAAATCGTTTATGATTATACCACCGTATCTTTGATTATCAAGGGACTTTCACCAAACACGATCATTGAGTGAAACAGTTTTCTAGTGGATATCGACTGCGTAAACGTAATGCATCAAAATAGAATCTACTTAAAGTCGAGTTGAAGGCAATGAAGAACACCTCCTTTTGAGGTAGAATTGGATTTCATTACCTGTATGCATATCGATTAAATGTTTCCTCGAACCTCTGCAGTGTATAATTTATTGACGATGCGATATAAAATCGTTTGGTGTACTCCGTCAGTTCTTTTGGAGCACGGGAGTTGAAGATTGATGAGTAGAGTAAATTTAGCAAGTGCCAGACGTCTTTTTGTTCTTTTCTCTGCTTTTACCTTGGTCGTATTTTTCTTGCCTGCGTGTTTCAAACTTGGCGGAGAACCATCGATCGATACTGAATTCACTCTGACCCGTGAGATTTCGCTCATGGGGATCAGCGAATTTGCATTCAGCGTCGATGTAAAAGGAGTAAAGGACGCGGCGGTTGTCGAGTTCGACAACGGGATGCCTTCCGTAACGCTTAGCGGAGGCAAGGCCGAATCGAGATTCTTCGCGAACATCGGGACAGGCGAAGTGACGCTCTTAGTTAGAGACTCCAGGGGTGTGGAGCTTCTAAAGAAGACAGTTACGCTTGAAGAAACAAAGTCAACATTCGACATGGCAGCAGTGGAAGACAAGACGGGAATCTATGTACTAATTGATGGAGATCTTGTATTCTACTCTCTCGAATGTCTTGGTGACCTGACTTTTGCGGAGAAAGTCGAGCTTCTGGTTGAAGTAATTCTCGAGAACGATTCGTATGTGGTAATTCAATCGGGAGAAGCGTGGATCTGGGACTTCGAAACATATCCAAACAATCCGAAGTATGACC
>NZ_JFHJ01000268.1:0-2538 GCF_003666285.1 Mesotoga sp. HF07.pep.5.2.highcov
ACAATTATATCTGCCCTGATTTTCAGTATAGTGCCGTCGTCTTTGAACTCCTGAACCACAACGCCAATAGAGTGCGGGATCTCCTGCCGGGTATTCTCAAGGATCTTTTCGCGAACGACCTCCGATGCCATAAATCTCGAAGACCGGTCAGTTATGACATCCTCGGGAAAAAGTAACTCTCCCTCCGGAAGGAAATCGAATATTGCTGAAATCAGCTCATCGACTCCCATAGCCTTTATCGCTGAAATGAAGAACGTACGGCTGATATTTTCGAAGAGCTGTTCGGCCTTTTGTCTGAACTCCTCTATGAGTCTCTTGTCTTCGTACTCATCGATCTTGTTTATGGCGAGGAAGACAGGAATGTGACTTTGGTTCACATGATTCGAAACCAGCCTGTCCGATTCTCGAAGGCCGTCGGTTGGGTCAACAATGACCAGCAGTAGATCAGACCCTACTAGCGATGAAGTTGCAACTTTCAGTATGTATTGCCCGAGTCTGTGAAGCGGTTTGTGAATTCCAGGTGTGTCATAGAAGACTATCTGGCCGTCATCAGATGTCAGGATCCCCCCGATTCGATTTCTAGTTGTCTGAGGTTTATCAGAAACAATAGCGATCTTCTCGCCGATGATGGTGTTTATGAGGGTTGACTTCCCCACATTGGGTTTTCCAACAAGAGCAACGGTCCCGGACTTCATTGACGGTTCACGTTCTTTCTTCTTCAAGAAGAAGCGAAAGGTCGCCTATCTTCAGGAAGAGCAGATCCAACGATTTAAGAAAGCCGAGTCTGTTAAGGCGAATATCCTCCTGGTCAGCCATTACAAAGACATCGTCAAAATATCTGTCTATTTGTGGCTTGAGAGATGTGAGAAGCTCAAGAGACTTCTCGAAATTATCTCGCTCTAAGGCATCCATTACATCGTCATAACACCTCAGATAGTCGTTCAACAGATCACGTTCGGCCTGTTCCACAAACTTTGAGCCGTCGAATATATTCTCCAGGTGATTTTTGCTTATGTTGTGAACCCTCTGATAAGCAATAAGAAGATTATTGAAATCTTCCTTTTTTATGTACTCTTCGATTGCTTCTGCCGCTCTTACCCCTAGATATGGAACGTTCCACCACTTGTTCACGGATCGAGATATATTGATTGAAAAGCCTTTCTCAATAAGAAATGCTTCGAATCTAGATGAAAAGAAGTCCCGAATCAATTCATCGGATTCTTTAGAAATCGTTCCGAGATTTTCCATGGCTTTGCTTATTAGACTATCCAGGGAGATCTTCCAGCCGAGATGATGCATAGTCCGGAAGATGAAGCTAGCTTTTCTCCTCAGCGCATAAGGATCCTTCGAAGCGGAAGGTATATTTCCTATCATGAAGTTGCCTACAAGCGTATCCAGCCTATCTGCAACCCCTACGACTGCGCCAGTCAGTGTTGTGGGAATGGAGCCGTCTAGATAGTGCTCTTCAATTCCCATAGCAACATCGTGACTCTCTTTGGAATACAACGCATATATCCTTCCCATTATGCCTTGGAGCTCGGGGAACTCCTGAACGACTCTGGTGGTTTGATCCGCTTTAGCAAGGAGAGCCGTTCTCTGAACCTCCAGAAGTTCGTCGTTATTTGCTCCGAGCATCCTGGAAATCTCTGTGGAAAGCTTAACTGTTCTATCGGTTTTGTCCTTCAGCGAGCCAAGACCACGTTGAAACAAAATTCCCTCCAGCGCATTGACGTACGCTTCGAAAGGTTTCTCTTTATCCTTGATGAAGTAGAAAAAAGCATCTTCCAGCCTTGCATTGATGACCTCTTCATAACCCTGTCTAATATTACCCATCGGATCATCTGGACCATCCTGAAAAGCCACGAAGTTATTCGTCAACTTGCCATCCTTGTCAACCGGGAAAGTTCTCTGATGATGCTTTATGGTTACGATTATTACTTCAGGCGGGAGCTCGAGGTACTTCTCCAAGAAACGCCCAAGAACAGCGGAGGGATATTCCGTCAAGGAGACTACTTCGGCAACCAGTTCTTTATCGACAGGAATTTTGCTTTGAAGATTCGATTCAATTCTTCTGATTTCTGAGAGAACTCTCTCTTCCCTATCGCTTTCTCGAGCGATTACCAGAGCTTCACTCAATTTCTCGAAGTAATTGTAAGGTGATACTTCAACTTCGTCAAAGAAGAACCTGTGGCCCCTTGACTTGTTCGATGACTTCTTTCCAAACAGTTCCATCTCAAGCGTTTTGGAATCAAGCATCGCTACTATCCATCTTACAGGTCTCACGAATCTGTAAATCCCATCTCCCCAGCGCATCGGTTTCTTGAAATCCATGGACTTCAACGAGTCGGAGAAGATCTGAGGCAAAAGAGCTTCAGCAGTCTCGCCAGTTATTTCTCTCTCAATGTAAACATAGCTGTCCTTTACTATTACGTCCTCTAGCTTCGCATTGCTTCCTCTCAAAAAACCTAGAAGCGCCTTTGTCGGCACACCGTCCTTATATGCGATCTTCTCGGACGGTCCTTTCCTCTGCTCCATGAA
>NZ_JFHJ01000340.1:0-793 GCF_003666285.1 Mesotoga sp. HF07.pep.5.2.highcov
GTACATTCTCAGTCTACGGCCCGTTTCTTAGAGCCCGCTTAACAGCCGCTTAGAGATTGCTTAGAGATTTGAAGAGCGGGGGCTTGGGTTGTGGAATTTAGAGTCTGGCAAGAACGGGGCCACGTACAGTATCCCTGAACAGGAGCACTTCAGTGACGAAGAGAGAACGTACTTCGCAGAGGCCAGCAAAAAGCGGTTCCTACGAAGCGGCTCTTCCAGCGATCAGGGGATTCTTGTTCCTAAACGCACAGCGGTTCTTAGGAGCGAGATGCTGAAACGAGTTCAGCATGACGCGAAGGGCAGGTATCGATTACAGGATATGCTGTCTCGTGAAGGAAACCGGCATGACGCGAAGGGCAGGGTATAGATTAAAGGGTATGGGGTCTCGTGAAGAGAACCTGCAATCAATTCAGGGTTTCAATGCAACTGGGGAAGTTATCCCGACATCGGCTTTGGGAAGCTTCTCACTGTGTCATCCCGAACTTGTTTCGGGATCTAGGTTTTTTGAAGAGCGTGGTTGGGGGTAGCGGGTAGGGGGTTGGAAAGAGCGAGTGAGACCGGATCATCGTTGAATGGTGTCCGTTCTCCGAATAAAAAACCTGTTTTTTTGTTCCAGAGCGAGGATCTGTTCTTCGTTCTTGGTTAAGTCAAAAGAACCAAGAGCAAGATTTTGAATCAAGTTCAGACGGATTCTTTCGCTCAGCGATCAGCGGGTTCTCCGCTTTTAAGCGCGCAGCGGTTCTTAGGAGCGAGATGCTGAAACAAGTTCAGCATGACGCGAAGGGCAGGTATC
>NZ_JFHJ01000173.1:0-1159 GCF_003666285.1 Mesotoga sp. HF07.pep.5.2.highcov
GAATAGCCGGACCGACTGGAGGCACAGAATCCAAGCCTGTGGGTATGGTCTGCTCTGCGGTTAGGATCGGCGATTTAACAAAAACTTATACCGACACGTTTAGAGGGGATAGAGAGACTGTTCAGCTTAGAGGTGCGAGTACAGTCTTAAAGAGGTTGTGGAGGTTATTTTGGAACGAGTTTTATATAGAGTGAATGAACCAATCTCCTGGGTTGAAAAAGGAGATCATAGTGCTTCGCGAAACTTGATCATCTTCCCAAGTGAGAGAATGCTTGATTCCTTCATTGAGATCCATGAGAGACGTGAAGGAGACGGCTTCTTTTTTTCTCATGATGTGTTTCCATTTGAGGAAATAGGTACTTCTTCGAGGATAAGATCGGAAAGGCTAGCCCTGCTCAGAAAGCTTCTCCTCGGAGAGCTGAGAACGGTTTACACTTCTTTTCACGGAATCCTGAGAAAGACCGTACCGATCGAAGTTTTCGAAGAGCTGTCCTTCAAGGTCGAAGTTGGCGGCCCGATGACAATCAGCGAGGACCAGCTTCAGAGTCTCGGATATTCGAGATCATTCTCAGTTACTATCCCGGGAGAGTTCGCAATAAGAGGTGGAATTGTAGATGTCTTCATACCCGGATCGGAAATGCCGGTGAGGATAGACACCTTCGACAGGGAAATTGAGTCCATCAGGAGTTTCGATCCGGTCTCCCAGAAGAGTCTACAAAGGTTGAACGAAGTGTTGATTACTCCGGCCGCAGAAGGGATTACGGCTTCGCCTTTCAAAGAAACTGCACTGAAGCGAATCAGGGCGGCCGAGCAGGCGACTGGGGTCTCAGATGAGATTCTCTTAGCCCGATTGGATACCATGGACACAACGGCCGGCATCTTCTACGAACGCCAGTCGATACTTCTCGACTTTCTAGAAGGCTACAGCGTTATCTTTGTGAAGCCCGACGATGCGATCGTCGAATATGGAAGAAGAGAACGAGAAACACTGGAACTCCTTTCCGAAAAGGCGGTAAGAAAGTTCCTTTACATTAGGTACGGGGGAGTTTCGTCGGAAGTGCTGATGAAGCTCAACGAATACTCGATCGTTTCCGACGGCGACGTTTCTTCTCTAGACTACGACGAAGAATTGACTGAAGAACTTCAGATCATCAAGAGA
>NZ_JFHJ01000078.1:0-1382 GCF_003666285.1 Mesotoga sp. HF07.pep.5.2.highcov
GTAGAGTATCCAGCAGCTGGAAAGTCGTCAAACATGCGTAAATGCCAAACAACAAAGCAAGAATCTGAGGAAATGAAATACTCAGCTTATAAGATCCCCTAACCGCCCTTAGAGAATTAAAGACGATAAAAACAGATATGGCGACCGATGCGAAATAGAACTTTGGTAGGCCCATGTCCCACGTGAAACCTTTAATAGCGAACAGCGAAGATCCAAGAACAAAGATGGTATAAAAGAAGTATCTTCCCTTACACATAGTGCCTCCCACCGTCCCCCTAATGAATGCCTGGATTTACTATTAACAATGGCAAAAGAAGCATCACCCAACCACAGTAACTATTACCTCCCGGTTTCTAGGTCCGTCAAATTCACAGAAATAGATGCACTGCCAGATTCCTAGCATCAATGAATTGTCTCTGAAGGGAACAGTAACTGAAGAACCCACCAGAGACGCCTTTATATGCGCATCGGAATTCCCTTCCATGTGCTTGAATTCTCTGTTCTCGGGTATGCTCTCGTCCATCCAAAAGAGAATGTCACGCACGACATCTGGATCGGAGTTTTCATTGATCGTTACTGCAGCAGTCGTATGCGGTACGAATACATTCACAAGCCCGTAAGAAGCCGTGGATTCCTTTACAGACTGGATAACAAGCTTCGTAATGTCTATGAACTGACTTTTGCGTTCCGTTTTTACGCTGTATCGCATGGTGCATCAGTGAAAGACAACGTTTGTGATTATTACCACATATCCGTTGTGTTCCTCAAGCTGAACCTTAACGTTTTCTTCTTTGACTTTGTACTTGTCGGCGACATAGGTTTTTATCTGGTGTACCATATCTTTTCCGCTATTCTGGAGAATATCCTGGGGAATAACCTCCCTTACAGGAACAGAGTATCTCCTTCCTCCGGTAATTGAATCAAGTCTATCTTTTGCTTCCTTTCTACTTCCCTCAGTTTTTTTCTTCTTCCTGAAAAGTCCAAAGAACATACGCTTCAACTCCCTCTTAATTTCTTCTGAAGATGCGCTTCAGGAATTCAAGGAATCCTTTTGATCCGTGCTCAAGAATGTCATGCTCAACAGGAATTGGTTCTCCCTGCATCCTCAAAGCAATGTTCTCGAAGACCTTTCCGATTCCTTCACCATTTCCGTTTAGAATAACCGGTACACCCTTATTTGTTGCAATGATAACCTCGTCACTGTCCGGTATGATTCCTATTAGATCAATAGCGAGATTACCCTGGATATCCTCTCTGGTGAGCATGTCACCACGTTTGACCATCTGGATTTTGAAGCGGTTTATCAGGAGCCTTATATTTGTCTCCTGCATTCCCGAGTTTTCGAGAAGCCCAATAACTCTGTCGGCATCTGTGATAGCCGG
>NZ_JFHJ01000622.1:0-1232 GCF_003666285.1 Mesotoga sp. HF07.pep.5.2.highcov
ATCTCTTCAAAAGAATAATGGGCTTATCTCCCGCCTTGGTTAGGATTTTCAAATGCTATCTATACGACGCGCATGACATGACTGCAATACTCATGGTGAGCGAATTATCAGCAAGGTTGAAGAGTCGAGTGGCGGCAGACAAAAAAACCAAGACTCCCGATTTTTTTGTAATTTCTAATAGATTATAGAAACATTTCGATTCTAGATGATGACTGGAGGTATTAGATGATTCGAACGGACAAATACCCAAACTGCGGCTCACTGGACATTGGAAAGGGTTACTGGTCAGGTTTTGCGGCTCTTATGCCTTTAGGAAAGCCTCTTTCGATGGGATCTAAGGTTATAGTGCGCGTTTGCAGAGAATGCGGACATATTTTCGATCTTCAGGCAGAAAAGCCCGAGAAGTTCTGATCTTTTCTGTTTAGGAGTTCCATAAAAGTTTCAGATTAAACTTGTATTCAAGAGCCTTAGTAAGCTTCGCGGAGATAATCCGATATCTTCGACCAAATCTCTTTTACTCTTTTGAACTGCTCGTAGTGTTTCTCGACCGACTTATGATACTTGTTCAGCTCTTTGGAAATGTTGTAGAACGAATCGGTACCAAAGTACGATGAAATAGAAGGTAATGTTTCCCTAAGGTTGATCTTCATCTCTTCAATCTTGTTCGAATAGTTGTCGCGATCGGTTATGTAAAGAAGCAAAGGCTTGTACCTGATCCATCCAATGCAGGATCTGTAGAAACGTCTAACTATATCTCTCGAATCGGCTCTTATAGGTCTGAGACTGGTTGGGAGAACACCCATCAAAATGTGGTTGTACGTTGAGAATGCGTTATGAAATGCGTAACTTGGCACTTTGAGCACCCTCCTGTCGCTCAGACAGGTACTCAAGAAAGTATCTTCACCTCTCGCTCCAGGTGGATTATAGAAGGGGAAAAGTCTGCCTGGATCTTTTAGATTTAGACAGAGATTCGATCCAGAGATGAATTTGGCATGATTTACCTCTTCAACTTCAAAGATTTCACCACTGTTCAGTATTTTCGGATCGGCGTACGATACTCCTCCGGCAACTATAAGTCTTTTGAGAGTCTCCCACTTGACTATGTCGTTGCTAATTGCCTCAATGAAGAGTCTGAAAGTATCCTCCGGTAGTGCTGGAGAAAACTCCATGAAGGGGATCGGAGAAATGTATCCACAGTGATAACCGTAGGTGATGTCGGCTTGATCAATGTA
>NZ_JFHJ01000007.1:0-924 GCF_003666285.1 Mesotoga sp. HF07.pep.5.2.highcov
CTATGTTGTTACAATTATAATTGTTAGGCTTATCAAATAAAAGGCTTAACGATGGAAAGAGGCGGTTTTATGAATATTGAGAAGTGGATTAACAGAACCTACCCGGTTTTCGAGGAAAGTTCAACTCTTGAGGATGTCTTCAGTGTCAAAGCATTAGCGGGACTCACAAACATAATCTCCGTTGATAAAGAAGGAAGACTGTCTGGGACTGCAAGGTTGGATGCGATCGATGACTTTGATCTTTCAAGAAAACTCTCTGAAATTGTTGTTGAGCCGGTGTTTTACTGCCGTGACTCCGATTTCATAGAAGATGCCGCGCTAATGCTTATTGAGAGTCATGACTATGTCCTTCCAGTAGTCAATGACGATTTTGTCGTCGTAGGGGCAATTGGTGTTTTCGAAATTTTGGAAGGTTTAATGGAATTTACTGCTATGGATAGACCCGGTGCCAGAATCTCGATAATTCTCGAGGACAAGCCGGGCGCTCTGAGAGATGTAGTTGATTTTCTTGCAGAAAGGGAGGTTAACATTCTCTCTATTATCACTTCGACCGCAGAAAGTAAGGAATTCAAGCGAGTTGTAATAAGAACAGATGAGTCAGACATAAGCTTGATCGCTGACATTCTTGGGGAAAAGGGGATCTCTTTTGAAAGCATAAGCGAAGAGGAGGGTTTCAGTGTCTGAAACACTAAGCTATCTAATTCTAGGCGCAGTACAAGGTGCTACGGAATTTCTTCCCGTTTCGTCGTCTGGTCATCTAACAATCTTCTCCAGTTTTCTCAAAGTTCCTCTTGATTCAGAATCAAAAGCAGCATTTTTTGCGGTGCTTCATCTGGCAACTTTCTTTGCCGTTTTGTTGTTCACATTTAAAGATATATGGGGAATACTCACAGGCCTATCTAAACCTGAAAAGAGGAAAATCTC
>NZ_JFHJ01000096.1:0-732 GCF_003666285.1 Mesotoga sp. HF07.pep.5.2.highcov
CTTGTGCGAAAGATAGCAAAATGGCCTGAGCTGTTTCTCACCCAGCCAAATTCACCCTTTGCAGAAGAATACGATGTAACCAGTTTATAGGGACCGGATTTTATTACTCGCTCGTTCTTTGCAGTAGTAACTATTCCGCTCTCTTGTACGTATCTATCTACTTCATACGAAGAGTTCTTCAAAACATCTACCAGGGTAGTTAACTCTTCGACAGCATCCTTTCCAACCGCCAGCCCGACAACAAGCAACAGGACAACGAGTACGGACAGTTTTTTCACGGCGATTTCACTCCTTCTGTGTCTTAGAGCGTCTATAGATTAGTAGGTCGTGCTGATTCCAGAGATCTCAAAATCATTCTCCACAGCTGATTCACTAAGAAAGCCGAGCGAACGCTCCATTTCCTTCTCCATCATTACCAGATTATTCCCCTCTGCTTCGCCCTGCGTAAAGGCATTCAGATTGACCCTGAGCCTTTCATTCAGACTCGAGCTACTGCCTAGGACATCTGCGAGCTGGTAAAGCTCTCCCTTTTTCTTAATAAGAATAGTGTTACCAGTGAAGAACGAAACCGAAAAGATACCCAGTACCAAACAGGCAGCTACGGTACCGAGAATTTTGTAAGGTCTGCTCTTTAGCTTCCTTACATTGCTCAGAGTTCTTTTCTTCAGTTCATCAGAAGGCTTGTAGCAACAACTCTCTTTCAGAGCGTCTATAGCCTTCACATAGCCTTTT
>NZ_JFHJ01000605.1:0-9962 GCF_003666285.1 Mesotoga sp. HF07.pep.5.2.highcov
CTGTGTCTGACAGAATCATGTAGGACCTCGAAATCCTCGACAATCATCACAGACATTTCTCTTTCATTCTCGTAAGATTTTTCATCGTTCCTTTCATCTGGGAAACTCGATTCCTCTGTGGTGAAATAGTAACGGTATCTACCAGGTTCAAGAGAAACCTCTGCTGTCCACCAATCGTTTTCCAGTCTCATCATTTCGAGTGTCATTGATTTTTCCATAACTACTACTGAAGGTGTGCTCTCCGATGTGGTCAAGAAAGATACTCCGCATCCTAATGTCATAACCGTTAAGAAAAGGATGATCATCATTTTCTTTACTAACATCATTTTGACTCCTCCCTTGTTTTTCTTCTCGCCAAGGCATTGGCACCCCAAACTCCCAGAAGAATTAGAGATATCCCAATTACCTGAAGTGGACCGAATCTCTCGCCTCTGAAGACAACTCCGGCTAAAAGAGATACGACAGTCGACAGATAAACGAATACCGTTGATCGCGACGCTTCAAGCTTAGAAAGCATGAAATTGATGAGGAAAAAGGCTCCGACCGATGACAAAGTGCCCAGATAAAGCGCTGCTATGGCAACCTGAGGTGTACCCAAGCCAAAAATGTAGAAAGAGAACTCTCCTTTTATCAAAGATGTTACCACAGCGATCAAAGTGAAAGAGATGAAACCCATAGTCATCATATGATATGTTATTTCCCATGCTTTAAACCTGACAGAAGCCTTTCTTGACAAAATATTGTAAAAGGCAGCTGAAACTGTGCTACCTAAAAGAATGATGGGTCCAAGGACACTGCCGCCCGTTGAAAGACCCTTCCCGGCTGTTATCAGAACTATTCCCAGTAGCGCGGTCAAGACTGAGAACACTTGAGGAGCGGCAAGTCTTTCCTTAAGAAAGACTCTGGCGAATATAAGAACGAATATCGGAATTGTCGAAAGCAGGATACCAGCTTCGGACGATGTCGACAGTGAGACTCCAACGTTCTCGAAGATGAAGTACATGACCGGTTGAACAAGACTGAGCAAAAGCAAATCCTTGAAAATAGACTTGTATGGCCTTACTTTGATTACACCCAACGCTCTCAGGAGAGAAATCGTCACGAAAGCGACTGAAAACCGGTACGAAAGAAAGTACATCGGATTTGTATATTCAAGAGCGTTTTTCGTAAACAAGAAGGAAAGACCAAATATCACCGAAGAACCAATGCCAGCAAAATAGGCCAGAAGTCTGTCCCTTTCTTTCTCTGCCATAAAACACCTCAATCAATAATATCACCGGGAAAAACAAACCGGCAACCCGAGAACGTTGTCTGCTACACATAGTCTATAATAATAGTAGTTGTGCTTCGTTTTCAGAGGGCGGTGGCTTTTTTTGTTCAGAAGATATTTCTTGATAACATTTCTCTTATTGTCGGCATTTCTTTCCGGGTATTCATTTAGGGATCTCGACTGGTTGAAGCATGAGTCCGATCACTTTGTATACTTGTACCATAAGGAAGTGGCTTCCTCTATTTTTCAGGTTGAGGCGTTGGCGGAAGATGCCTTTGATACTCTAAGTGAGTTGTTTGGCAATCCGTTTAAAGAGAAGATAACTGTGATCATCGGTGGCTATGAAGATCGTTCTAATGGGCTGGCAAATCCAGTTCTTGAATCGATTTATATAATGACAGTTGGAATGGACTACCCATATAGAAACGACGGTTTTTGGCTGGAAGAGGTGATCACTCACGAACTGACTCACCTGTTTCAGATCACTTCGGTCACTGAATTTGGAAACATACTGAGAAACTATGTCTCCAAAGCCTATTTGCCCAATGCACTTCAGCCTATGTGGCTTACTGAAGGCTTTGCTCAACTGGGAAGTGAACTAATCGGAGATCTTTACGAGTACGACTACAGGCGATTGCCTTTTCTGCTAGATCAATTAATGGAAAATGAGCCATTTTCGGAGGAGACTGTAGTAACAGGGTTCAGCGGAATAGGCGGAGAGTCTTACTACAATTACGGCTATGCTTTTCTTTCTTATCTTTCCGAGACTTACGGAATCAAAAGCTTACTGGAACTTGTGAAAGTGAAGAGGGGACTTCTTGGTCTCACGGGGATAGAGCTTGCGATAAAGAAGGTATATGGAAAAAGCTATGAAGAGCTTAAAGGGGAGTTCATAGAATATCAAATCAAGAAATGGGAAGCTGCGGAAGTACCCTTCGTTTACGAATTCTCACGTGGCGTTGGCGAATTCGTCAATCATTTCAGACCAAAGATTTATGACGGGAAACTTTACTATCTTTCTCTTGATAGGCAGATGAAATGTTATTCTCTCAACATCGAAGGCGTTGAGATATTTAATTCTACAATGGAGATTGTGGATTTCGCAGTCTTTGAAAGCGAAATAGCGCTTATCCTCTTTGAAGAGGAGCAATCCGAAACCAGATTGTATTTCTTTAGGGAAGGCAAGTTAGAGAGAACAAAAACGGCTCATCTTCGTGAAATCGATTATTTGGGCAAGGATAGGCTTCTTGTTGTGAGAAACAATCTCGGCATTTCTTCGATAGAAATCCTTTCTTTGAGAACGGAAAGGGTAACCAGGATCTTCACACCACTTGATCCTTCGACTCAAATTGACAATATAAGAGTATCTTGTGACGGCAGTTTAATTGCATTCAGAATTAACAATAAAGGCGACAAGTCACTGGCGATTTATAACTCAAGCACCGAAAAGTTTGGATTTTTTGACGTTACGAATGATTTCTCGATTGGTGGTTGGGTTTCCGAGGGATTTTTAATTTCTGTTAAGAACGAGTTCGGCAGCGATGTTTATGTTGTCACATCTGAAGGTGAGATGATCGGAAAGAGCTCCTTCTCAAGATATGTTAGGGAACCAGTAATGATTGCAGACGGCGTGATTGCCGTAGGCCAGCTTCAGGGAAGGAAGCTGCTCTTCTCCTCCAACACAAAACCAACCGATTATAGTTTGGAGAGCAAAGAAATCATTTTGAGTCCTCCTCAAGAAATAGAGGGAGTCGCTTACAACGGCTTTTCAGACTGGAGATTCGTTTCGCTACTTCCCTTTAAAGGGATTTCGGTGCTCTTTTCCGACCTAACTTTTCGCAACAAGCTTCTTGGAGGGGTGTCGTTCGACTTCGAGACGATGTTGTTTGGAATCAATGTTCAACTCTTCAGCGAAGACTATTTGCCGGTGGATTTCTCTCTGTCGCTCGAATATGCCAATCTTGAGCCGAAAGCTCTGTTAAACGTTTACAGGCGCTACAGGATTAATCCCAAGCTTTCTTTCGGTTGGAAAGCTTCGCTTGAGTATCCTTTGAGAATTGCCGGTTCCCTCGACGCGGCCCTTGAGGATTCCTCAACACTGTACGGAGGTCAGGCCTCGCTCAATACACTGATAAATGTTCGAGACACACAGACGGCGACTTCTAATCTCGTAGATGTTGGAATAAACGTAGACTTCGATTGGAATAAGCACGGATTTACTATAGATTCGACAATTTACTCCAGAGTTACTTTCGGGGAAGAGCCTTCCATAGTCCCGGTGGAACTTTGGGGCTTTAGAGACGACACTAACATTGTTGCCGGCTTTTCCCTGGACTCGGATTATGTCATTTCGAGAAGGGGTCTCAATGTGATGAATCTCGTCCATTTCTCAGAGGAAGGTATTGGGGGAAAGATCGACTTTTTGATCGGTAGTCGGTTTTCCTGGAGAATAGCTATCTACAAGTTTGAAACAGCCTTCCTGTACGCAGCCTATCCCATGCACATAAAAGCAGGAATCATGCTTGAAAACACTAGACTGCTCCCTTATCTGGATTTTGAGCTAATATATTAGAAACTCACAACCATCCGGGGAATCTGTAATCGATCTTTTATAAAGCTTTCTTCCATCGTGTATTTCGAACTCTATCCTTCTTTCATCACACTTGAAGCTACCTTCTTGGGGTTTGACTTCAACCTTCAGCCCGTTTGAAGTATTATCAACTATGATTGTTTTTGATGAATACTCGCCTCTCTTATATGCCTCTGTGAGACCATCATCCTCATATAGGTAGAATTCGGCCCTATCCTTAACAAAGCCCAAGAACTTCAGAGTTTTCCAGGAGCCGCTTTTCACAAATTGCAGACCGTCCGTCATGGCAACGAGCGAGTCTTTCTTCAAAAAGTAAGGAATGATGTTGAGAGGTGCTTTTGCCCATGAATGACCGCTGTTGACCACTTTTCTAGTGTTGAGATCAAGCCACTCTTCGCCTGGAAGATAAACATGCCTTCCTTCGGAATTTCTTTGATAAACGGGAGCTACCATTATCGAAGGACCGATCATGAACTGGTCGTCGGCATAATACGTTTCGCTATCGCCGGGCCAAATCAGAGCGAGCGGTCTAACCATAGTCATCTCCCCGTTTGCAGATTGTTTATGTACCGAATACAGGTATGGAAGAAGAGAATAGCGTAGCTCAATCGCTTCCCTTACAAGTTCCTCAACTTCCTTGTCGAAGGCCCAGGGTTCCTGATTCCTTGTCCCTATGGCGCTATGATTTCTGAAGAAAGGGAGGAAAGCCCCAAACTGTGTCCAACGAACTAGCAATTCTCCGGAGCAATCGTCACCGAACCCTCCGACATCGCATCCGGTGAAACTAACTCCTGCTAAGGAGATAGACTGAATCAGCCTAATCTCATTCAGAAGCTGCTCCCATTGACTTGCATTGTCACCAGTCCACAGGACTGCATAACGTTGTATTCCAGGATACGAAGACCTGGTTATATTGAACGGTCTCAGATCAGACTTGCTCTTCCTGATTCCTTCGTATGCGGAACGAGCCATATTGAAGCCATAGATATTTCTTACCTCTCTATGAGAATGAGTGTTCCCATCGTCATCCTTTTGAACGAAATCTACTCCGTGATCGTAATACTTCTTCTTCGAAATAATCTTTCCAAAAAGGAATTCAGTTTCGATTCCAGAATCATGAAGCTCTTCGGCCATAAGCTTAAGTTCTAAAAGAGATTCCGGTGTATAGAAGATAGCAGGTTCGTTCATGTCGTTCCAGAATCCTGAGACTCCATTCTTTATAAGACGATCATAGTGTTGTCCCCACCACTCTCTTGCGTTAGAGTTTAGAAAATCTGGGAGCCTCGATTCTCCAGGCCAGACGGCAGCTCTAAATGGGCTACCGTCCTTTCTCAAACAGAACAAGTCTTTCTTCTGCCCTTCTTCGTAAATATCAAACCCGTCCTGAGCTTTGACCCCCGGATCGATTATTGCAACAGTCTTGATCCCCATGCTTGACAGCTTAGCCGTCAAGGAAGAAAGATTAGGGAAGCGATTTTTGTCGCACGTGAAGACCTTGAAATCATCCATGTAATCAATATCCAAATGAATTGCATCGCACGGAATGCGGCGTCTCCTGAAATTTTCAGCAATCTCTAAAACCGTTTCTTCGTTTGCATATGACCATCTAGACTGATGGTAACCTAAGGACCAGGCAGGAAACAACAATGGATTCCCTGTGAGCTTGAAGATGCGTCTAATTGTATCAGAAGGACTCCCAACGAAAATGAAAAGATCGAAACCGTCCCCCTCAATGCTTATTTTGATTGTGTCTCTATTTTCAAATCCAATGTCAAAACTCGAATAACCTGGATGGTCAAGAAAAAGAGCGAACTGCTCTTCGGGGGAAACAATGTGGAAAACGGGAAGAGATGAATACAGTCTCCTCTTTGATGGCGAGTGATCAGGTTCGTCGGTATTGTACATCTCATAGATACTGCCTCTTTTGTTCAAAGGTCCCATTGTCTCTCCTAGCCCTAGGACAGCCTGGTTCTTCTGGAGCGTGATGTTCACAACATAACCGGCGTCATTCTCAGCGACACTCATCTCATTACCGGCTCTTGAAACAAATGTTCTAGCCTGTCCAAGATCTAATACGCCTAGAAGTTGACATGCACCCAGCTCGTCAAGTTCCTCTTCGGGTTCAATTATCACCGCGCCGCTCTTCAGCTTTGTCTTTCCCTCTCTCACAACACTGACCTTAACAACAGAATTCAAATAACGAAAGAAGCGTTTCTTCAATTCGTCACCCCCGGTTCTTAGAAATATCGTTCTCATTGTACAGCAAGATGGTAGACTTTGTATGTATTTTGAAAAGCAGGAGGTAGATCGATGACCGTAAGGGAGGCAGTCTGTAAGATAAAGAGCCTGAGAGCCGAAAGGCTTTCAGAAATCAGCGGCACATATATGTTTTTCATCGCGGGTGGGGAACCATCAAAATTCGCTGTCGAAATCTTGGATGGAAGACTTGAAGTGTACGAGGAAGACAAACCTTCGGATTGTTCCATAAGTACTGATCTTGAAACCTTCGAAGGAATTGTCGGAGGAGCTGTCAATCCTTTTGCTGCTTTTATGAGCGGAAAACTCAAGATTTCCGGAGATCTGACTTTCGCAATGAAATTGAACAAGCTACTTGGAGGTGAATAGATGTCGGCTGAAGTGATTATACTTGCCTTTGAAGGCAAGAAAGCTTGTTTTTTACATGCGCTCCTAAATGCACTGGACATGTCTGAAAAGGGAATCGAAGTGGCTATCGTGATGGAGGGAGAATCACCCAGTCTCTTGAAGGAAATTGTAAACGAAACGGATGCTCTACATGGGCTTTACAGCGAGGCAAAGAGGAAAGGTTTGATCAAGGCCGTTTGTTATGGTTGTTCAAAGTTGATGGGTGTGCTTGAGATAGTGGAGAAGGAAGGTCTTCCCTTAAATGGAAGTATGAAGAACCATGTGCCTTTGGCTCCTTATGTAGAGAGGGGAGCGGAGATAATTACCTTTTAGTCTATTGAACGCAGCTTGCCCGTGACACCACGAAGCAGAGCAGATCAGAATATTTTTTTCTTGGGAAAGGAGTCCTTTATGAGAAACAGTCTAAGGCGTTGGAAGAACGAGAAACTCTCTGAAAGACTTGCGAAAGTTTTCGAGAGTAAGGCGATAAAATTCATGTACTTCCCCGATAAAGAGATGGTCGTAGATGCGGTTTCAAAGCTCGTTCCTGACGAAGCAACTGTGAGTGCGGGAGGTTCCCTTACTCTTCAGGAAACTGGGGTATCCGACCTTCTGAAGTCTGGAAAGTACAACTTTCTTGATAGAGATTCTGTTTCTGGTAATGAGGAAAAGAAGAGGATAATGATCAGTGCGTTTGAGGCCGATTATTATTTCTGCAGTGCAAATGCCATAACTGAAAGTGGCGAGATACTTTTGCTTGATGGCAACGGTAACAGGGCTGCCGCAGTTACCTTCGGGCCCGACAAAGTGATTCTAATTGCTGGAGTTAACAAGGTTGTCAGCGATTTAGACGCTGGAATCAAGAGGATTAGATCAATAGCACCGATGAACGCTAAAAGATTGAATCTGCATACTCCCTGTGCTGAAAGCGGTCTCTGTACCGACTGCGACAGCGATGAAAGGATTTGTGAAATATACTCGATAATTGTTGATTCAAGAAGAAGACCCTGGAGATACACAGTTATTCTGGTCGGTGAAGAACTGGGCTTATGAGGACGGTAAGGATTAGAGTCTACGGACGCGTACAGGGAGTGGGGTTTAGATATTACGCTCTGTACACCGCCAGGTCTCTGGGCATAACTGGCTATGTCAGGAACGAACCCGATGGGAGCGTCGAGATAGTTGGCTCTGGGAGAGATCCCGATATTGAGGCTTTTATTGAAAGCATTGATCGGGGCCCTACGTATGCAAATGTAACCAAGACGGAAATTGAAGAGCTACCCTTCATGAGATTCGAGTATTTTGAAATCAGATAATGAAGTTCAGATCCCACCCCATTCTGAAAGAAACTGTTTCACGAATTGCACGACAAATCTGTAGCGGTTTTCTGCGATTTCCTTTGCGGTCTTCGTCCAGAAACTCTCCGGAGTTATCTTCAATATCTTCTCAAAGAAATGATTAATGGCAGTACTTGAGTACCCTTTGTATGAATCACCTGGCTTGAGCTTTGGTGAATGAAGAGGAGTTCCCGTTTTTCCCGAAAATGAAAAAACCCTTGCGACAGCAATAGCACCTATTGCATCGAGCCTATCGGCATCTTGCAGTATTCTTGCCGACATGCTGGAAGGGTTTAATCCAGAAGAATATCGGTGCACCTTAATTGCTTCAGAGACTTCGAAAGTGAATTGAGATTCGAAACCCATCTCATTCAAAAGCTGAAACGCATATTTCGCTCCGCTCTCCGCATGATCTATTCCAGTGAAATCCTCTTCGGGTCGCTTAATATCGTGAAGAAGTGCAGCAATGACCGCAATTTCGAGGTTTGCCCCTTCACGGATGGCTATTTCACTCGCACTTTCAGTTACTCGTAGAACATGAGAGATGTCATGAGCCGGGTCGTCGTAATTCTCAAAAGCCTTCTCGACAACGCCCAAAATTTCTTTTATGTGCGGTATGCAGTTGATGAGTCGGTCAAAGTCCACAGGATGCCCCCTGAGTCAAAAAGAAAAGTTGCGCTCAATATTGTAGAATAAGTATACAAGATGATTAGTTCGAACAGTTAAGAGGAGGTACAAATATTGAATATCCTGGTTACAAATGACGATGGAATAATGTCGCCCGGAATTATAAAACTCGCGGAAGCGCTTTCGGAAGAACATGATGTCCTAGTTGTTGCTCCAGACGTTGAAAGAAGTGCAACTGGGCATGCAATAACAATCAGAACCCCGCTTTGGGCCAAGCAAGTAAAAGTTGGCAACAAAAACATCGGATATGCCATAAACGGTACGCCTGCCGACTGTGTTAAACTTGGACTTCTGGCAATTTCCGAAAAGAAGATCGATTTGGTCATCAGTGGTGTAAACAAGGGTCAGAACATGGGTATAGATGTCCTTTATTCGGGAACGGTTTCAGGTGCTCTAGAAGGCGCCGTAATGGATACTCCATCGATTGCAGTTTCAAGTAGTGACTGGAGTAATCCGGAATTCGAGACTGCCGCAGCGTTTATGGTAAGTTTTCTCAGAGTCTTTGATGTTAAGATGATGCCAGACTTCACGGCCCTCAATATAAATGTCCCTTCTGTCAAATCTGAGGAGCTCAAGGGTTGGAAGGTGACGAGGCAGAGCAGACGGAGATACAAGGACTATTTCGAAAAGAGAAAAGATCCATACGGAAATAACTACTACTGGATATTCGGAGAGGTAGTTGAAGATGAGTGCTCAACCGATTGCGATTATAATGCCGTAAAGTCTGGATTCGTATCGATAACCCCTCTCCACGCAATAATGACAGATAATGATTACTTTGAGAAACTGAAAGAGATTTCAAGAGGGTGGTAAGAGTGAAAGTGATTTACATAGGAAATCCTATATTGAGAGATGTTTCGGAGAAGGTAGAGGTATTCGATGATGAACTCAGACAGTTCGTGAATGAACTGAGTAAGACGATGTATGTAGAAGACGGAGTTGGTCTTGCAGCACCGCAAGTAGCGATATCGCGAAGGCTCTTCGTCTACGACCCCGGCGACGGACTAAGGGTTGTAGTAAATCCCGAGATCCTTTTTAGAAGCGATGAGAAGGTCAAGATAGAAGAAGGTTGCCTAAGCATACCCGGAATTTACGCAGATGTAGTCAGACCGGCCTCCGTTCGAATTCGTTATCAGGACGAGTATGGTCATTACCATGAAGACGACCTCACTGATTATCCCGCAAGGATAGTACAACACGAAACCGATCATCTGGACGGGATACTCTTCGTCGACTATCTCTCGTCAGCAAAAAGGGCAATCTTGAAACCCAAACTTGATCAGATAATTAAGGAAAGCGTTGGATAGATGAATATTGTCTTCATGGGTACGCCGGAGTTTGCTGCATCACATTTGAAAGCGCTTGTTGAGTCAGGTGTTAAGGTAATAGGTGTCTTTTCGCAACCCGACAGACCTAAAGGAAGGGGACGAAGAGT
>NZ_JFHJ01000488.1:0-1744 GCF_003666285.1 Mesotoga sp. HF07.pep.5.2.highcov
CTGAAATCTATGCTTCCCTCCAACAACCCATTTAGAATTGGAACGGGAGAACTCACTTTTTCGGTCACCCAGGATTTGGTATACGGTCTATATAGAAAGAGAGGACTTAACTCCAAGAAGGTAAAAGAGGAGCTCACTGAGATAATTGAGAATTCCAATAATATTTCGAAAGATCTTCTGAAGTGGCAGAATGAAAGCCTTGCAGCGTCAAATGAATCGGAACTGAGTCTTGATCTGAGCGATATCGCTTTGATGAGCGAGGTTGCCAAGAGCGTTAAGGATTCGGGCAGTAGAGGAAAATCAGATCACTTCATACAGATGGCTGAGGGTATAGATCTCGATGGAAGAAGAGCTGAAGCCTTTGCAAGAGGGGTTTCGATAGAAGATTATCTTGGTCGTACAGGTGGTCTTGAGCTGAACATCGCGTCCAGGTCTAGGACAGGTCTAATCGACAAGAAACTCCATGTCGCCGAGGCCGGATACTTCACCAGGAAGCTGGTCGAGTTTCTATATCCTGTTTCTGTCGCAGAAGAAGACTGTGGCACAGATGACGGAATAGAACTTAAGAAGTCCTTTATTGAGCATCTTGAAATGAGAAAGTATTCTCTTGAACGACTAATACTCGGCAGATATGTCAGAAGACCGATGGACAAAGAGTGGATGCCTGTAACGCGAAGTAATCTGAATGACTTCAGAGACTGCGATCTTTTGCTGAGGAGTCCGGTTAAGTGCGCATCCTCAGTGGAGTACGGCATCTGTTCGGAGTGTGCGGGTCTCGATCTCTCCAGTATGAAGAAGTTTAGAGTCGGCAGCTTTTTGGGAGTTCTTTCAGGCCATACTATAGGAGAGCGGGGAACTCAGCTTTCGATGAAAACCTTTCAGACAGGCTCATCAGGGTTCAGTATGCAGCGGGTCTCTTCGGAATTCTTTAAGGCCGAAGAAGAGTTTTCCAGTTATCTCAAATGGCTTGCTGACAGATCTATCGAAGGGATAATGAAGGGTTCCTCGACGTCGGAGGCAGGTTCTGTTGAAGAGGGATCGCCCGTTCTCGGTACCATCGATGTGGCCTCTATTTATCTGGAAGTTCTTTTTAGACATTTGAAGGATACCGGAATACATACTGAAGGGGAATTGAAGAAGAGACTCTCTGATCCAAGGGAAGTTGGGATATTCTCTGCGCTCTCTTTCGAGAAGAGCGGCCGTTCAGAGAAAATCGGAATCGGAGAGGAAATTGAAGAGAAGTCTCCTAAGGCGAATTATGCGCTTAGGCCGGGAGAGGTGGCTAAATGGGTAGGCAAAGAATAAGAGAAAAGATACGTGAAAAGTCGAAAGGCAAAAACAAGGAAAAGTTTAAATCGCTGACCACGTCCTTTAGAAACAGGCCCGTTGAAACCAGCGAAGAAAGTGAAGAAGAGCTTTCAGATGAAGAAGCGTTTGAAGAAGTTGAAACTGAAGACCACGATAATGACGAGACTTCAAATTCCGATCCGTTCGCATCTGTAGAGAACCTTGAGAATCTGGTTTTTGAGCCGGCAGAGAGGAATCCGATTTCCGAGAAGAGAGTTGTTCTGGAAATCGTCAAAGGAAAGCGGTACCACTGTTTGAGAAGATACAGGTGGAGTTTCAAATTCTCTGAAAACTCTTCCCAAAAAGAAGAACATATGAGGCGTTTCGGGGAAACGGTTAGAAGAACAGGCAGGATTATAGAGAATTTTCTCAATGGATACCTCGAAGGAGAGACGGC
>NZ_JFHJ01000629.1:0-802 GCF_003666285.1 Mesotoga sp. HF07.pep.5.2.highcov
TGGCAAATATTCGCGCACTGCACGAAATAGATATGGCCGTCAGCTATCACCTCGAACTTGAAAAGATGCTGGATGTCTTTCTCGAAAGATTGATCTCGAGGCTTGGCGTAGATGGCGCCGATGTCTTCTTAATTGACGAAGAAAGAAGTGTTCTGAGATTCGCTCATGGAAAGGGAATAGTCACTGGAGAAATGGACTTCAGAGAGCTTCCAATGGAAGGAACTATACCTAGTTCGGTTGCTTCGTCGGGAAAGCCTTACTCCGGTCCGTTGGACACCTCTAGCAATCCCAAATGCCCGAGGCTCAAGAACCTGATAGATATGAAAGTGAAGGACTATCATGCCGTACCCCTTGAAACGAGAGGAAAAATTCTGGGAGTCCTTGAAACATTCGACATGATGCAAATTCACAGAGACAGTGAATGGAATGATTTTCTGCAGATGCTTGCGGCACAAGCTTCACTAGCGATAGATGTTGCTCTGATGATAGATAATTTGAAAGACAGCAACAGGAAGATCGCAGAAGCTTACGATCAGACTTTGGAAGTTCTTGTAGGAACACTGGAAATGAGAGACATGAACACCAAGAAACACTCAAGGAGAGTAGCCGATCTTACAGTTTGGCTTGCCGAGAAAATGGGGGCATCGGAAGAAGAAATAGAAAACATGTACAGAGGCGCCCTGCTGCACGACATTGGGAAGATTTCTATTCCGGACAGCGTGTTACTGAAGGAAGGACCTCTATCTGAAGACGAATGGAAGGTAATGAAAACTCATCCGACAACGGCGTATGAAGTGTTGTC
>NZ_JFHJ01000077.1:0-1245 GCF_003666285.1 Mesotoga sp. HF07.pep.5.2.highcov
CTTCCGACTACAATTGCTCTCATGCCTTCACTCATCAGCCTGGAGATGTAATCTTCCGGTTCAAGATACCTGATTTCTGACATGTTGACAGTTACTACCCTTTCAATTCCGGTAGCCAGAATCAGTTCAAGTCTCTGTGCAACAGGATAGATTATCCCCGGGAAGTTTGGAAAGTAGTATCCCCAGGGATAGACAATTGAGATTGCTGTACTCTGCAAATCTAGATTGGCTGCTATGTTTACCGTCTTTTGCATGATCGCTCTGTGACCCAAATGGACGCCGTCGAAATTTCCTATGCAGGCAACATACATATCAAGCACCAAGAACCTTTTCCAGTTTTGCAACTCTCTCGAGCGAATTCTTAGCTAGGAGTGTCTTGATGAATGAAGAAGTGCGCTCTGATCTTGCGACTGCCAATAGTCGTTCGTCGCTACCGATTATTCTGATTAAGTCGTTCTTCGCAAACTTTCCCATAACACCTGCCACTCCGCTGGCATAGATCTGTTTGCCAAGGAGGACATTGCTGCTCTCAGAATCGTTTAGCAGAAGACCTGGAAGGAAGTCAATCGAATCTTCGAGTGAAATTATTGAGAAATCAGACACATCGTCGATCTGGTGTGCAGAATCAACGGAGAAATTACCCTGAGAAATCCTTCGTAGTTTAGTAGCCGTTGCGCCGCAGCCAAGTTTGTACCCAATATCCATAACCAACGATCTGATGTAAGTTCCCTTTGAGACCTTAGCTGTAAAGGTGACTTTCTCATAAGAAATGCCAATGTCATCGATAGAATAGATCTTAACCGGTTTTGGCGGAAGGTTGATTATTTTGCCCTCTCTAGCGAGTTTGTAAAGCCTCTCTCCGTTGTACTTCTTTGCAGAGTATGCGGGAGGAACTTGAAGATACTCTCCTTCAAATGATTTGAGTGCATTAAAAACCTCATCGAAAGAGAAACCCGGCACCTTCCGCTCTTCAACAGTCCTGCCCGTAATGTCAAATGTATCTGTAATTCTTCCTAGCACGAGCTCGGTCATATATGTTTTGTCCATTTCAAGAAAGTACTCGAGAATCCGAGTTCCCTTGTTTACCCCAGAGATAACGAGCCCACTGGCAAAAGGGTCCAGTGTTCCCGCATGGCCTATCTTCTTTGTCCCCAGTCGACGTCGAAGGAGGTTGACAAGATCGTGTGAGGTAATTCCGACCGGTTTGTCTACAAGTATAATCCCATCACTCATCTTTCGTGTTTG
>NZ_JFHJ01000264.1:0-1776 GCF_003666285.1 Mesotoga sp. HF07.pep.5.2.highcov
CTCTGCCTTTTACGCGAAAAAAAGACATACTATAGGAGTCGGTCAGTCTCTATTTTCGCTTACAGCGATTAGCGGGTCTTCGTACTTAAGCGCATAGCGGTTCTTAGAACGGGATGCTGAAACAAGTTCAGCATGACTGAATGCGGCGTTTCCGAAGTGACCTCACACTGTCATCCCCGCGAAAAAGGGACGTGAGGAGAATCGTCAGTCCCTATTTTTGCTCTCGCTTTCTCGTGAGCGCAGCGAACGTCTCAAATGCAATCTTTCTCAGCTGTTCAAGGCCTTCAACGTCTAACGGCTTTTTGATCGAGAGGCTGAAAGACGTTAAGTATGAGATGTTATTGGATGCTGCAAATGATATTCACAGACATTTTTTCCCGAATGAGCTGCGAGATTCTATTGTGGTTAGATTGCCACTTGCCAGATGAAAAGGGTTTACGTCGGACGGTGAGAGTCTAGCTTTGACTGCAGTTTGATCGTGCCGTATCCGGATAGCCATTCGACGGCGTCCCTCAGGGATTCCGAGACTCTCCTTGGATTGTGGCCCAATACTTTAGAGGCTTTTTCGTGAGAATACTTGTAGTTCCTGGTGAGTGTGTGGACCGTATACGGAGTGAAACAGGCCTTCGTTTTTGAGATCATGTAATAGAGTGTACTAAAGGCCGAAAGCAAATAGGCGCTAGTGCTTTTCAAGAAGGTGCCGATTCTCTTTTTGCCTGTTATCTGGTGGAGTATGTCCGTAAGCTCCTGTATCGAGACGCTCTCTCCGCCGATAATGTAGACTTCGCCTGGCTTTGCCTTCACGGAGGCCTCAATTTCCGATCGGACCACATCACGGACATCGACGAAATCGAAGGATCCGTCGACGCCAACTCTAAGCCTTCCGGAGGCGAAGAGCCTTATCATGTTGCCCATCTCTGAAAGCTTGTAATCGAATGGGCCTATGATTCCTGTCGGGCAGAGTACAACAACGTTCAGGCCTTCTCTGGCGGCCGTCAATACATTGAGCACGGCTTCTGCCTTGGATTTACCGTAGACGCCGCTAGTACGCGCTGGGTTGAATGGGACGTTTTCATCTATCACGCTACCCGGTTCAATCTCAGTAAAGGCATGTATCGAGCTTGTGTAGATCATCCTTTCGACTTTCTGCTTCTTGCATGCGCGGATTACGTTTTCTGTGCCGCCAACGTTAACGCTCAGAACGCGCTTTTTATCTGTAGGCATAATGGATATGAGCGCCGCCAAATGATAGACCGTGTCGATTCCTTCGCAGGCTTCTATCACAAAGTCTCTGTCTCGAATATCGCCTCGGAGGATCGTTACACCCTCCAGCTCTATCATAGAGGTATCTTCTCCAGGGAGAGCAACGGCCCTTACGCTTTCACCTCTGCTGACAAGCTCTCTGACGAGAACGTTACCAACGTGCCCGGTGGAACCGGTTACCAGTATCATGACTTATCAGGTTTGCCTCCTTCATCGGAACTGACTAGTTCTTCGTCTATAACAATCCGGGTTATTCTTTCAAATCCATCAGTGATTATCGCGAGGTCTTCGGCACCGACTTTTCTTATAAACGTTGAGATCAGTCTGGAGAAGTTCTTTAAAAAGCTTTCAAAGAAAGCCTTACCGCGTTGAGTAAGTGTAATCATGATGACCCTTCTGTCTTCTTCAGAACGGATACGGGCGAGATAGCCTTTGCTCTCCATATCGTCAACGAGGACGGTGACATTGCTCTTTGTCATCGAGTATTCCTTTGCAAGTGAGGACATGCTCTGG
>NZ_JFHJ01000503.1:0-1286 GCF_003666285.1 Mesotoga sp. HF07.pep.5.2.highcov
CTTATCTTAACGGAAAGGGATTCGATGTGCTTGCGGCGGATTTTCCAGGTCACGGCATGCATTCGGGAACTCGGGGTTTCATTAAGTCATTTGACGACTTCACGTCGCTTGTAAAGGAAGTTGCCGATCGAGTGAAGAAGATTCAGCCCGAGCTTCCCCTCTTCCTTTTCGGGCACAGTATGGGAGGACTTATAGCTACAAGAGTCATAGAGGAGCATCCAGATCTTTTCAGTGCCGCCGCCCTCAGCGCTCCCCATCTCTTTTCCGCAAAGGATTCCGTCAAGAATCTGCTTCCGTTGATTTCGATTATTAGACGAGTTGCACCAAAAACTACATTCAGTAGTTCTTCTCGTTTCACTCCCGCTGACTTGTCAAATAATGAGAGAGCTGTACAACGATACATTGCAGATCCTTATGTGCATGATCGAGTATCACCGAATCTCTTTTTCGGTCTTGAAGATAGTATCAAGCAGGCATTGGAAGAGGCGGATAGAATAACGACACCTACGCTAATAGTCTATGGTTCCGCGGACAGGGTTGTTGATCCAATAGGAGGAAAGGAGCTCTACGAAAAGATTAATGTGGAGAAGAAAATGCTGGAAATCCCGGGGGGAAAGCACGAACTGTTTGCCGACGAAGAAAGAAGGTCTCAATTCTTCGGGGCGATTTCATCATTCTTTCTTGAGCATATTTAGGTGTATCTCCAGCCAGCGACGGGCAACTCTTTCATCATGTTTTATCTGTTCTATTAGCTCGCCCAGAGAGTCGAATTTCAACTCGGGCCTTATAAATTCAAGGAACTCCAGTTCAAGGTTTCTATCGTAGAGATTGCCAGAATAGTCAAAAAAGTATACTTCATACTTGACTTCTTCCGATGTGTTTACTGTGGGTCTGAAACCAACATTTAGCAAACCAAAGTAATCTCTAGAGTCAATCGTCGACATAATTATGTAGACACCCGATCTTGGTATTACTAGCCTTTCATCTCCCCGATGTATGTTTGCAGTCGGAAAACCAATCTTGGCGCCAAGCTGCTTGTCTTTGTAAACCTTGCCTCGTATCGAGTATCTCTTTCCTAGAAGGGAATTCGTGAGGCCGATGTCCCCTTTAGCTATAGATTCCCTTATCCAGCTGCTGCTAATTCTGCGCCCATCATATAGCGCGTCGGGTACGATCTCAACTCTCAAGTCTCCTTCTTTTGAGATCCTCTCCAATAGCTCGATATTTCCCTTTGCACCGTTTCCAAAGGTGAAATCACTTCCGACTACAATTGCTCTCATGCCTTC
>NZ_JFHJ01000481.1:0-31191 GCF_003666285.1 Mesotoga sp. HF07.pep.5.2.highcov
TTTCTTATCCAAGCGGTTCTTTTTGCCCGGCGTAAACGGAACTGGCCGCACGAAGTGCGACTGGCCACCGAAGGTGACTGGCCTGCGTCAGCAGACTGGCTTTGAAAGTCTTCCCCGCGAAGCGGGCCTTGCGTCTTGCAACTCTCCAATGGGAGGACCGTGGACCGTTGACAGTTGACCTGAGAGGTTTTTCGATGAAATATGTAACGCTCCTAACGCCAATTTTGTTTCGCGATGACAATTTGCTATAATTTATTTCATTAGGTAAGAAAACATTTGATCACTTGTTCTTGCAAGCAATTGTGGGGTGAAATGGTCGTGAAATTGATTCCTAAAAGAAGATATCAACTGAAAAACTTGAAACTCGCTTTCTTAGTACTGACAATCGGAATGCTTGTTGCAAGTCTATATACAACCTACTGCGTGTTAACAAAAGGCGAAGTCCTTCAAGCCAATCCGCAATACTGGATAGTAGTGATCGGAGTATATGTTTTCACATTTCTCTCGGCAATTTACTACATTGTTCTTGAAACAATCTACAGAAGACGCCGGCACACCGACTGGTAAATAGAACCCGTTGTTGGTTGTTCGTTGTTAGTTCTTGGCACGAGCAAAAAACATTGGTTCTTCGGGAGTACGGCAGACCAGTGACTCTCAACATTGCTTCTTCAAGCGTTCAGCGTTGAGCGGATCTTTGTTGGCCAGGCGAAGTCGGAACTGGCCAGGCGAAGCCTGACTGGCCACACGCAGTGTGACTGGCCTCTGCCTCTGGCAGAGACTGGCTCTGAATTTGTCGTGGTATTCGTAGCCTGACAGTGCCCTTTCTCTAGTTCTTGATTTAGGGGTTTTGCCCGCGTAGCGGAACTGGCCTTTGTGAAGCAAAGACTGGCCACCGAAGGTGACTGGCCTGCGCAAGCAGACTGGCCATAACTAAACATAGAAAGGAGTAACTAACTTGAGCCTCAGCAATCTCGAAGTCTGGAGAAAATCTGTCGAACTTGCTAAGAAGATTTATTTCATTACCAAGGATTTTCCTCAAAGCGAAATCTATGGACTAACTAGCCAAATGAGAAGAGCGTCAGTGTCAATAGCATCAAATATCGCAGAAGGTAGGGGGAGATCCACCGCAAAGGATTTCGTTCATTTTCTTCATTTGGCACAGGGTTCACTGTACGAACTGTCAACACAACTGGTAATAGCACACGAAGTAGGCCTTCTTAACAACGAACACTTTGAAGATGCGAGTGAGGAAATTAGGAGTATTGAGTCAATGATCCGCGGCCTGATCTTCCGCATCCGAAACGAAAAAAAGTGAAGACTGTCTGCGTTTATTCCGCTCTGCCCATGCGAAGCATGACTGGCTTCAGCTGAAAGCTGAGACTGGCTCCCAAAAGTTCTCTCTTCTCTCGTGAGCGCAGCGAACCTCTCCGCAATGCTCTTTCTCAAAGGTCTTTGTTTGCCCGCGAAGCGGAACTGGCCTCGCCGAAGGCGAGACTGGCCACCGAAGGTGACTGGCCTGCGTAAGCAGACTGGCTTCCCGATGACGTAATTATTTGTGAGCATAACTCACATTTCTCGTAAAAGCTTGTCTATTGTTCTTTTAGTTTTTTGCCCAACCCCCTACCCCTTACCCCGCACGCCGGTTCTGAGAGAATTTTACAATCATATTGTCGACAAAATCTTGACTTAAACACGGATAGATTCTATAATCGATCGTACAGTACGATAAACATGCATAATTGTGTCTGATTGGAAATAGAATAATTTGAACTATTGATTGAGTAATGTTAACATAAGTAAGAAGAAACGAAAGACTTCCGAACTACCAATTAAGGCTGTGTAAGCAGAGATCCCAAATCTACTTGTATTCAGTTTTGTTTTTATTTGAGTCGTTAGATTGATTATTATGATCAAGGAGGGGAGAAGGTATGCTAAGGAGAATAGCGAATTTGAAGTACCTAATCGCTTCGTTCCTCTTCGTAACCCTCTTTTTCATACAATCACTCACTCTCACATGGACTCCAGGATACGCCTTTCAAGCTCTCATACTCAATATAGCAATTATGCTTGGCATATATGCCTTCAGAGGCTTCGATAATCTAACTACTTACTCTCTGAACTCATGCATCGTCTCATATATCTCCGGCACAGTTCTCGGTGTTCTCTTTGCTCTCATACCGATAGTATTCTTCACCCCACGCCTCCCCAGGCTCACGTTCTTCGTGACAGCAGCCGTTTCAGGATTAATCTTCCCCTTCCTATCATGCGTACTTATGAGATACACGATAAAGCATCTTCCGCCGCGAAGATATCTTGTAATAGGCAGAGAAGAAGAGCTCGGCCCAATACTCGAAGAAGTCAAGAAAGCTTCCATGGGCAAGATCGAAATCTATTCCTACATGAACCCATCGGCAGCGACGCTCACAGAGGCTATTTCTTTCGAAGATGTGAAGCCGTTCGATGCGATACTGATAGGCGACCCGGAACTCGCGAGAGGAGTCCAGCCTATTCTGAACGAGGCAATCACCAAAAACACGTCTATTGAGTATCTTCCAACTTTAGTGGAGAGCTCTCTTCACAGAATACCGATAGAGATCATCGAGAGATTCAGAGAATACTACGAGATAGTCTTTTCCCAGGCAAGAATATCCAGAAGAATTCGTGTAGCAGACATCGTATTCTCTACGTCTCTGCTTGTTCTATTCTCTCCGTTTATTCTTTTCAGTGTTCTATATATACTGATTCGCGATGGGAGACCGATCTTCTTCACGCAGCCTCGCCATGGAATAAACGCGAGAATATTCAAAGTATATAAATTCCGAACGATGAACGAACCGGAAGAGGAAGAAGACTTTCCCACACTGACGAAAAGCGGTAAGCTCCTGCGAATGACACGACTGAACGAGATTCCGCAGTTGTTTTCGGTTATAAAAGGCGATATGAGCATCGTAGGGCCCAGACCGGATATAGCACGAACTTATGAGTATTGCACAAAAGAAATACCTTTTTACAGATACAGAACAAGGGTAATGCCCGGTATAACAGGTCATGCTCAGGTTGTTTACAGATACGTAGATGAACTCGAATACGATACCTTCGCCAAAAGGCTTTCATATGATCTTTATTATGTTAAGAACATGGACTTCAGGCTATATCTAGCAACGATGCTTCGTACGGCAGAAGTCATGCTCTTTCGAAGGGGTGCGAAATAGTGAAGGAGATTCTAGTATCTAACGTAGAAAAATGGCTGACGCCTCATCTGGAAAGAGTATTTAATATCAAATACACAGAGCAACTGAAGCATTCCAATTACTCTTCGTTTAATCCCGAAACCACATATTTAGTTGGATTTGATTACGTAGGTGAATTCACAGATGTTGGTGCTCTTGGTGATGTCCTTCATCTGGCGGCACAATCTGGAAAGCTGAAGACCATCATCTTCCTCTCTTCATACGGAGTATATGCGCCTAAGAAGAGCAGCTTCAAAGAGTCGGACATAGTCTACCCCAAGAACTTCGTTGGAACAAGGTCCGCTATTCTAGAAGACATACTCGTATATCTAGCAAACCGCTACTCCCTTGATCTAACAATTCTCAGACTTTTCAATCCGTATGGTCCTTATCAGCTTTCGCCTTATGTGGTACCGACGGTTCTCGAGAAGATCGCCTGCTCCGGCACGGTAAATATCGGTGACTCGGAGAAGATCCGCGATTTCTTCTACATCTCCGATCTCATAGATTTGCTTACACTTCTAATTGAGAAGAATCCTAAGGGAATAGATATCTGGAACGTGGGCTCGGGCATCCCAATGTCAATCAGTAGCCTAATAACCAAAGCCCAGGAAGTAACGGGAGGAGAATGCGACGTCCTCTTCGACGCCACAAAGCTCCGCGAAGAATACGACTACGACTACGCAGTTGCAGATATTACCAAGATAAAGAAAGAACTCGGCTGGGAACCTAAGGTGAGCCTAGAAGAAGGACTTGCCCTTACATACCAGTGGATACTTGGCAGGAGTGGAAAGTAATGTTCAAGTACGGTTTCATAATGGCTGGCGGACAGGGCAAGCGACTTAGGCCCCTAACAGCAGCTATTCCCAAGCCTCTCTTGCCTGTGGGAGACAAGCCCATAATCCAGCTGATAATCGAACACATGAAGGACTTTGGAATAGTGGATATCTTCGTTTCTGTGAACTACAAGAAAGAAATAGTAAAAAGCTTTCTCCGCGATGGCTCGAGATACGGAGTAAACATAACATATATCGAAGAGCTCGAGCGTACCGGAACCGCAGGCTCTCTAGCTCTTCTTCCAGATGATTTCAATGACAAGATCATCGTCTCAAATGGCGACCTGATATGTGATGTAGATTATTCCGTAATAAACGATCTCCTGAGAGAATACGATCTTGTTCTTACAGGAATCGAAAGAAAGGTACCCGTAGACTTCGGTGTACTGAAGATGAACGGCTCCCCCGAGCTTGTAGACTGGGAAGAGAAGCCAAAGCTCAAATATATAATAAACGGTGGAATCTACGGCATCTCACAAAAAGTGATAACCTATATAAGAGAGAACATACCGAAGCATCAGTACATAGATATGCCATCTCTTTGGAGAATGATGAAAGATAACGGAATGAAGCTGGCAGTTCACGTGCACAATGGAAGCTGGCACGATGTCGGAAGAATGGAAGACTATATGGCACTTACAGGAAATGGAGAGGATTCTAGTTGAAAGCGCTCGTTACAGGAGCCGGAGGCTTCATAGGCTCTCATCTAGCAGAATACCTTGTCGAAAAAGGCTTCAAAGTAAAGGCCTTCGTTCGCTACAACTCAAGGAACAACTGGGGCTGGCTCGAAGACTCGCCCTACAAAGATAAAATAGAAGTCTATACCGGCGACATACGCGATTTCGATTCAGTGAAAGACGCAATGAAAGGTATCGATGCCGTCTTTCACCTGGCTGCGCTTATCGGAATCCCTTATTCGTACGTCTCTCCGCTGGCATACATAAAAACGAACGTAGAGGGAACTTACAACGTACTCCAGGCCGCCAGAGAGCTGAAAACGCAAAAAGTGATCCACACATCCACGAGCGAGATATACGGTACGGCCCAGTACGTCCCGATAGACGAGAAACACCCCGTCAACCCGCAGTCTCCTTATGCAGCTACGAAATCTGGAGCCGATCAGTTGGCACTGACCTTTTACCGTTCCTTTGGACTGCCGGTATCGGTTATCCGACCCTTCAACACCTTTGGTCCGAGACAGTCGGCCAGAGCCGTGATCCCCACGATAATCTCACAGCTTTTGGCAGGGAAAAACAGTATAAAACTAGGCAACCTTGACGCTACGAGAGACATGAACTACGTCCTCAACACCTGCGAGGGCTTTTGCCACGTGGGCTTGCATGAGAGGAGCACGGGAGAAGTGATAAACCTCGGCTCGAACAGAGAGATATCCATAAAAGATCTCGCGCAACTGATTGCGGACCTCATGAACAAAGAACTCGAAATAGAGATAGACGACAAGAGAATAAGACCTGAAAAAAGTGAAGTTGAAAGACTGCTCTGCGATAGCTCTAAAGCAGAAGAGCTGACCGGTTGGGAGCCGAGA
Organism: Mesotoga sp. HF07.pep.5.2.highcov; assembly: GCF_003666285.1. Lineage (NCBI taxonomy): Bacteria > Thermotogati > Thermotogota > Thermotogae > Kosmotogales > Kosmotogaceae > Mesotoga > Mesotoga sp. HF07.pep.5.2.highcov. The sequence goes on from NZ_JFHJ01000481.1 coordinate 5,613, forward strand.
CACACCCTCGAGGAAGGACTGAAAGAAACGATAGCTTGGCTAGAAAATCATATGGAGTACTATAAACCCGACATATATAACGTGTAGGTGATGAAGATGGATACGATATTTCTCGATGCACCAAATCTCGGAGAACTTGAAAAGCAATACCTGCTCAAATGCGTAGATTCTACGTTCGTCTCGACTGCCGGACCTTTCATCCCGGAGTTTGAAGAGAAGTTCGCTAACTATGTAGGCACTAAGCGTGCCGTTTCTACCCAGAGCGGCACGGCCGCCATTCATCTCGCCCTTCACGAGCTAGGCGTTGGCCCGGGAGACGAAGTCATAGTGCCGGTCATCACTTTTATCGCCTCGGTAAATCCCATAGTCTATGTAGGCGCGACTCCGGTTTTTGTGGATATCGATCCCTACAGCTGGAATATGATACCAGAACAAGTCGAGAAGGCTATAACGAAGAAGACAAAGGCTATAATCCCCGTTCACATCTACGGCAACCCATGCGATATGGACGCGTTGACGGAGATCTCCGAAAGATATGGTGTTCCTATGATAGAGGACGCTACGGAAAGTCTCGGTGCTTCTTTTCACGGAAGAATGACTGGAACCTTTGGCTCTATGGCCTGCTTCTCCTTCAACGGAAACAAAGTCATCACCACCGGCGGCGGTGGAATGATAACCACAAACGACGTAAAACTGGCCGACCACATGAAATTCCTTGTCAACCAGGCAAGAGACGAGAGCAAGGGCTATTATCACCCCGAGATCGGCTTCAACTACCGCATGACCAACCTCGAAGCTCGCTCGGCCTGGCGCAATTCGAAAGACTGCCAGATTTCCTCCAGAAAAAGAGAAGATACATGGAAATATACAGAGAGATGCTTACAGGGGTAAAGGGAATAGAGTTTCAGGAAGAGTATCCCGATTCTATTAGCTCCTGGTGGCTTTCGTCAATAAAGATAAACCACCCGACGAAAGACATCCCCCAGATTCAGAGAGAGCTCAAAGAAAAGGGAATACCGACAAGAAGGATATTCGTCCCGATAACGGAATTCCCGCCGTACGCCAAATACAAAAAAGAAGAATACCCCAACTCATACGAGCTGTACGAAAAAGGGTTGAATCTGCCGAGTTCCACACTCAGCAGCGAAGAGCAGGTAGAGTTTGTGGCAAGAACAATAGATTCACTATTAAGGTGATTAAACAATGGAAATAACAGTGAAGCTTCACGATCTTCTGGACAGAGAAAGGTATAAAGAGTTGCTAGGCAGCAGAGAAAATGAAGTTCCTGCTTATTGTCTCGCTGAATACCTATTCGCCTGGGCAAAATACGATGGAAGTAACGTGTCACTTCTAGAGGTCAAAACTAACTTTGGAACAGCAATTATGCCTTTATTATCCTTTGATCTAGGAGATGGTTATCGTGAACTTTACTCTGCCTATGGGTATGGAGGATTTTTGGGTTTCCCTGAAAATGGAACAAACCAAGAGTTGGAAGAGGCTGTTAGAGAGAATTTCTCAGATATAAGGGATCATCTCCTTGATAAGGGTATTATTGATATGTTTGTGAGAAGCTCCCCATTCCTGAGAAACGAGCACTTCATACCGGAAGAGCATCTTCAATTTGACAGACACACTGTTTCTGTTAATTTAGATGATTGGAAAGGAAAGGATTTCCCGGAGACTTTCACAAGCAAACAGAGATGGTCTGTGAGATATGCAATACGAAATGGGTTAAAAACAGTCGTCTACAATGGTTTATCTGTCAACGAAAGAGTACTAAGTGCTTTCTATACTCTATACAAAGAAGCAATGGAAAGAAACAATGCCAGCGACTACTATATGCTCTCTGAAGAACTCATGAAAGGACAAATGGAAATTGGTGAGAAATTAGAATTAATAGTAGCAATATTACAAGACCAGATTGTTGGGGCCTCTTTGTTTCTGGAGGATAGAGATAGGGTTCATTATCATTTCAGCGCAATTGATTATAGAAAGGCAAAGTATCGGATAACTGATTTTATACTCTATAATGCAATAAAAAAATACACACAAGAAGGGAAAAAAGAACTGCACTTAGGTGGAGGAAGATCGAAGGATCTTGATGAACCTTTGTATAAGTTCAAACGAGGTTATGGAAACCAAGTGAATAGTTATTTCATTTCTAAAGTACTAGTGGATAGTACTAGCTACGAAAGAATCCGGAGAGAAAAGGGAATTGAGGTATCTAGGTTTTTCACAATTCATGATAATCTCAGCTTCAGAAAGGGAGCTAGAAATGCAAAAAGCTGAAAGGAGAGACTTCAATCAAATATTGTCTTATCTGGATCGAGACCCATACTTTAATCTATTTATGATATCTGAGATGTTGAATAAAAAAAACGAATCATTTCAAATCTTCTGCTCTTTCGAAGAGGGCCTTCTCGTAGGTGTCTTGTTAAAGTCAGACAGACATTTTAATCTTTTTTTTGATAAAAGAGCAGCAATTTTAGACTTTTCAGATAAACTAAACTATGAGATTTCTGAAACACCGAATGCTATCTTGGCAGGCGAGCAGAAGCAAGTAGAAACAATACTAGAAAGCGTTAAGTCTGAGAAAAGAAAAACCATAATAAGTGAATTCTCAATTTGCCAAAAACTCCTAAATGTAAACACAATTGATAACTTGAATATCCAAGAAACTTCAAAAGAAGACGTTGAAGAGGTTTCAGAATTACTTACAAGTCTACCAGAATTTGGTAGTGCAAATGCAGGGACAATTCGCAGCGAAATTGAAACAGGCTTCCGAAAAACATGCCATATTAGGGTTAGTGGGAAGATAGTATCAACCGCATCCTGTGTTGCTGAAACAGACAAAGCAGGGATGATTATTGCGGTTGGTACAGCGGAAAGCGAGGAATTTCGTAGAAAGGGATATGCAACCGCTTGTGTGAGTTTTCTTGTTGAGAAATTATTGAAGAAAGGGAAAACGGCGTGTATTTTCTACGATAATCCAGTGGCCGGTAATATATATAAGAGAATTGGATTCAAGAAGATAGGGACATGGATTACTGCGAGGTTCTAGTCGTAGAAAAAGAAACAAATGATTAAATTCGGGAAAAGCTTTGGATATGAGGAAAATTAACTCTTTTTAGTAAAGTAATCTGGTCTGTGTTTGCATTTTAAAAAATGTCTACTTATCGTACCTGGAGTAACTTTAGTTGGTCTTAGTCAGAACTTAGGTAATTTGCAGGTTTCATATAAAGCTGGATTTTTCCAATATTTGGAACAGAAACTAGGTCAAAAGGTATAATTGGCGCAGGCAGTGTCGTAGTTAATACAATACAAGACAATAAAAAGGTAATGGGAGTTCCGGCGACAGGTCCTTAAGTATTCGAGGTGTGAGTTTTGATATTTGCTTCAGCTCTTTTTATTGTAAGCATACTGTTAATCATGTACCACTTCATAGGATACTTCATATTGCTGAAGATGCTAACTGCTTTTAGCAAGGAGGAAGTTATTGAAGTCGCCAAAGAAGAACTACCTTTTTTCTCTGTTATTATCACCGCGCATAATGAAGAGAGAACCATTAGAAGAAAGATTGAGAATACTCTTTCTCTCGATTACCCCTCGGACAGGTTTGAAGTTATTCTTGCTGATGACTGGTCTAAAGATGGAACCGTAAGTGCGGTGAAGGACTTCATACTTGAAGGAAGAATCAGATACTTCAAACCTGACAAGCACATGGGAAAAACATACGCACAAAACGGTGCAGTTAGAGAAACCAGCGGCGACATTATTGCTTTTTCAGATGCAAACTCGTATTGGGAAACAGACGTTTTGAGAAGGTTTGCTAATAGTTTTCAAGATACTAGGGTGGGTTTTGTTGCCGGTGCTCTTCGTTACACTGAAATGGAAGAAACAGCTACTGGACAATCTCAAGGCTTCTACTGGAACTACGAACTACAAGTAAGATTGCTTGAGTCAAAGTTTTTGTCTATAGTGACATCTAATGGTGCTATTTATGCTATCAGAAGATCCATCTACTTCGATGCAGATCCTCTCTATTCTCACGATTCGTTCATGCCCCCTTACATTGTTTCTCTTGGAAAAAAAGCTGTTTTCGATAGCGACATAGTAGCACACGAGAAGAGCATCAAGAGTGCCAGAAAAGAGTTTTCTCGGAAAGTTAGAATGTTTGGGCGTATGTACAAATTCATTTTTGACAAAAGGCAAAGAGAAATAATAAGAAGAACCGGGTCTTCTTACAGATTCATGTATTTTTCTCATAGAACCCTTAGATTCTTGCTTCCCATCCTTAGCGTTTTGGCTATTGCAAGTCTCTTGACGCTATTGTATTTTTGTTTGCCATTAAATGCAATGCTTGTTGGGCTTATCATTGCTGGGTTGTCTGTTCTAGCAATAAGAAAGTTAAGAATTATTGTTTTCTCGTATTCTTTGGCAATAGCAGCAATGATCGTTGGATTCAACAATTACATCACCGGAAAGATAAGACCATACTGGGAACCAGTTGATGATGGTAGATAGGAGGAACCAATGTCCAAACAAATCTCAGTAATAGGAACAGGCTACGTTGGTCTAGTAACAGGAACAGGTCTTGCAGACTTTGGGAACAGAGTAATCTGTGTTGATGTAGATAAGGCAAAGATAGATATGCTCAACAACGGTCAGATTCCAATCTATGAGCCCGGTCTGAAAGAGCTTGTAGATAAGAACTTCAGAGAAGGCAGGCTTTCATTCACGACAGATATTGGCAGGGCGATAAAAGAGACCGAAGTCGTATTCATTGGCGTCGGGACTCCCTCGAAGGATAACGGGGAGGCTGATCTTTCATACGTAGAAACAGTTGTTGAATCGATTGCCAAGAATCTAGATGGATACAAAGTTATAGTAACAAAGAGCACAGTACCTGTGGGAACCAACAGATGGATCAAGCAGGCAATTATTGAAGAAGCTGGAAAGGAAGACTTCGACGTTGTATCGAATCCCGAGTTTCTAAGAGAAGGAAGAGCTGTTCACGACGTTTTTCATCCAGACAGAGTAGTAATAGGTTATGAATCGGAAAGAGCCAAAGAAATCATCCAGGACATATATAAGGCTCTCTATATAATAGAAACCCCATTTCTTTTCTGCAATCTAGAAACTGCTGAACTGATTAAATACGCTTGCAATGCATTCCTTGCAACTAAGATCACATTCATAAACCAGATTGCCAATCTCTGCGAAGCTGTTGGAGCAGATGTACACAAAGTAGCCAAGGGGATGGGCATGGATGGAAGGATAAGCCCAAAGTTTCTCCATCCTGGACCTGGATATGGAGGGAGCTGCTTCCCGAAAGATACAAAGGCGCTTGTCGACATAGGAAACAGATACAATGTAAGTATGTCTCTTGTGAAAGAAGTTGTCTCTTCCAACGAGAAGCAGAAAGCAAGAATGGTACAAAAGTTAGAAAAACTCTTTGAAGGAGAACTTAAGGACAAGAGAATAGGAATCCTCGGTCTTGCCTTCAAAGCAGAGACCGATGATATGAGGGAATCTCCTTCTATCATAGTGATTGAGGAGTTGCTTAAGAGAGGAGCTAAGGTAGTAGCTCATGATCCTCAGGCGATGGAGAACGCAAAGGCAATCTTCGGAGATAGCATAGAATATGCAGATAGTGAATACAAAGCAATGAACAACAGCGATGCTATAATGATACTCACAGAATGGAACCAATACAGAAGCCTTGATCTTGAAATGGCAAAGAAGCTAATGAAAGGAAATATCATACTTGATACTAGAAACCTTATTGAACTTGAAAGAGCAAGAGAACTTGGGTTCATCTGTGAAGGGGTTGGAAGAAAGTGAAGAAGGTTCTCGTGAAATGTTTTTTTACTATGTGCAGCGCTTTCAGAATGAATCTGTAAAGTTGTAGATAAGTAAACATCTGATTCACAGACTATGTGATAGATTAATCAAATATCAGTTTGGGGGGAGTTGCTTGAGATTCTCTTTATGCACTTTAGGAATAATCGGAGCCTTTGGATATCATCGGAAACCGAATGGTCAAACAGTGAAAACTAGGGAATTAAGTGATGGTATTGAAAAGCTGGCATCGAATTGTAGAATTCTGAGAGCTGATACGTCTTGCTGGAAGAGCAATCCTATTGGAGTATACGGAAGCATTCGTTCCTTGTATAAGAAGTCAAATAAGGTTTTGATTGCTTTGAACAGAAATGGCCTGAGAGTGGTTGTTCCAATGCTTACTAGGTGGTCAAAGAATCAAAATAAAGAACTCTTCTTTGTTGTCATAGGGGGTTGGCTACCTGAATTCGTAGCTCATAGCGAAGCTAGATTTCATCAAATGGAGCAATTCAGCTGTATTTTCGTTGAAACGAAAGCCATGTATGATTCTTTATCAAGAGCTGGTTTGAAAAACGTGTCATTACTATCTAATTTCAAGAGCTTCTCTTACGTTCCAGAATTACGGTTTTGTTCCTGTAAGACAGTAGAACTGAGAACAGTGTTCTTCTCAAGAGTAGTGAAGGAGAAGGGGGTTGAGCTTGCGATTGAGGCGATCGAAAAACTAGGCAAGACCTATTCAATCACATTAGACATATTTGGGCCGGTGGCAGATGACTACGAAAAGAGATTTAAGGCTCTAGTGAAAAACTGCTCAGTGGTTAATTATAGAGGGGTCCTAAAACCACAGTCAACAGAAACGTATAAAATACTATCGCAGTATGACATCATGCTTTTCCCTACATTCTATGAGGGAGAAGGTTTTCCCGGTGCTCTAATTGATGCCTATATATCTGGGCTTCCTGTAATAGCTTCAGATTGGAAGTATAACTCTGAGATAATTGTTGAAGGGGTCACAGGTTGGTTAGTTCCTCCAAAGGATGTTCATTCTTTGGAAGTGGCAATCGAAAACGCAATCAAAAACGGGGATAGTCTCGCAAAAATGAGGTTAAATTGCGTGCAAGAAGCAAAGAAGTACCACGTTGATAATGTCCTGCCCAAGCTGCTTAAAGAAATTGGGATCACAATCAATACTGATTGATTATTGTTGTCTAGCAAATAGGTGATAAAATGACAAGCAAAACCAAAATGAGAATTCTATATTACACAGGTTCATTAGCTTCTGGCGGTGCAGAAAGGCAGCTGATATATACTGCCCTTGCGGCTAAAGACCAAGGTTATGAAGTGGTTATTGTCGTTGACTATCCAATTAACCATTATGAGCATATGCTTGAAAATAAAGGAATCGACGTAATCTATACTAATACAACGAAAAAGACCCCATTGAAGCGCTACAAGTGTTTGATGAGAATCATCGAAGAAAGCAAACCTGACATCATCCATTCTTTTCTCTCAACAAAGAATCTGTGGGCGATGCTGGTAGGGAAAAGAGCCAGAGTACCCATAAGGATAGCATCAATAAGAAACACTGATGTGGAATCTTTCAGATGGATTAGACTTTACAGCAAATGGTCTGAAAAGATTGTGTGCAACTCAAAACTTGCTTCAGATATCGCGAATGAGAAGTATTCGATTCCCAAAGATAAACTTGAGGTTGTTTACAATGGAATAGATCTTGAAAGATTTTCGCTACCTGCAACAAACTTTGATATTAGAACTGAACCTGGTCTTGATAATCAGACTTTGCTTGGAGTAACAGTGGCCAGGTTTGCAGAGCAAAAGAATCATCTTGGATTAGTGAAAGCATTGGCAGTTCTACACGAGAAAGGAGCTCTCAACAATTTTCACTATCTATTGGTGGGGAGCAATTCTGACAGAGCGATATTTCAGAGAGTTACTGAAGAGATTAAGACGTGGGGCCTTGAGAAGAAAATAACCTATTTAGGAATTCGGAGTGATATTCCGGAGATAGTTCAAATGTGCGACTTTATGGTTTTGCCATCTCATTTTGAAGGTTTTCCTAACGTCGTTATGGAAGCAATGGCATCAAAGACCTTCGTAATAGCTACTCCGGTCGGAGGAACTCCAGAATTGGTGAAGGACGGAGTAAACGGCATATTAACTCAATCTCCTAACCCTGAAGACTTGGCAGTGGGCATCGAGCGGTACCTTACTATGAGTGGAGAGGAACGTCAGATCTTCGTTGATAATGCCTATGAAACAATACAAGATTACTCGATTGAGAAGATGATTGATAGAGTCACAGACATTTACAAAGCAGGATTTCGTGCCCATAAAGAGGAAGCGACATGAGAATTACTTTCCTTGATTTATCGCTGTTCCTATATGTCTTGGGAGCCTTGGCTGTAAGTAAGATAGAAGGCATTTCATTGCTTACAAACATATTTTTGATAGTCTTACTTCTTGCATTGGCTTTCTCAAAACGGAATAAATGGTTAAGATTCTCTTGGTTTCAGGGTCTATCAATAGCAATTCTTGCCTTATCATTTGCAAGCTCTTTTTGGAGTTACAATCTCAACACCTCACTAGTCTCCTCGATTAGTTTCACGACGGCTGTAATTGGTGGAGGAGCTATAGCGTTAACTTTGTCGAACGAGTGCAATTATAATGTACTAGTAGCGGGTCTATCTTTTCTCTGCTATACCCGCAATGATTACATGAATAGAACAAGTGTAGCGAATCAGAAACAGGTACTGCGTCGCTTCACGTGATCCCGGGTCACCCCGAACTTCTAGAATAAACGGTTTCGTTACTTGTTGTTTATTATAGATTTTCTAATGAAATGAAGACAGGCTTATAACTAAATCGTTTCTGATGGCAAAGGGGGAGAAAGCAACTTGATTTGCTGAAACATAGGGGTGATTCTTATTTCAAATAGCTGAATTACTTAGTTCGAAATAGTAAACTCTTAATTGAACCACAAGGAAGATTTGAGATTAATGATTGATCCTTCTTTCAGTTGAGTTGATGTTGTGCTTTTGGCCAATGTTTACTCTACATGAAAGTTTTACGAGAAGGGCAAGAGAGTTGGTGAATGAAATGGAAAATACTTGTGAGTTTTGTAAAGCAGATAGCCAGCAGTTCTCAAATTCTTTCGTAGATAAGGATGAAAGAGCACTGAGAATTGTACCGATTTTAAGCATTGTTTCGATTTTGTATTTGTCTTTTTTTAATGATCTCTCGGCTCTTTTTTTGCTGTTGTGTACAGCTCTATTGATTGGCATTTATAGTTTCGAAGCGTTTATCGTGTTCTATATTAGTATGATACCCGCTCAAGGCCTTTTTGTTATTGGAGGCACAACAATAGACACTTTCTTGGGAGTTATCTTTTTGTTTCTTTTCGTGTTAGACTATTTCAAGAATAGAGTTGTGGCTTCTATTGATAGAACAACTGTAAGTTATATTTTGCTCTTGCTAATGGTCATGGCTTCTTCTTTATATGTTTCGTTAGTGGAAGGACCGGATTTCTCAGTTTTTAGATCCAATGTTTTGGTACTAACTGCAGCGTTGATGTTTTATCTGAAATGTAGGGTAATGCGTAAAGACAAAATCAGATACATAATGAAGACTGCATTTCTTACCTCTTGTGCAATATCCTTTTCAGCGCTTCACATTGTCGGAACAACGGTGATGAACTGGGGATTTCCGAGGCTATTGATACCAAACACAAATCCAGGATGGCTTGGAATAATTATTGCAATGTGCACTTTCTTCGGCGTACCTGCATTTCAAGGGAAATCGATTTGGAATTACTTAGTTATTGTTTTTGTCTTGGTAATTAATCTTCAAGTTATTCTGGCATCTCAATCAAGGACTGCTTGGGTAATAAGCCTGATTTTGATTCTAGCTCTCTTTATGGATTCCAAGAAAGCGCTTTCTCGTAAAGGGTATTTTCTATTTGCGGTTATGATCATCATTGTTTTTGTTGCTTTTATTGTTGTGGGTTGGGACCTCATCTATAATAGATTCGTTGTCTCATTTGAGCGAGCGGGACTAACCGGCGTGCTTTCTGGCAGGGATATTTTGGCAAAAGCGGGCCTTGAGACTTTCAAAAAATTTCCATTTTTCGGTATAGGTAACAGTGTAATCCTGGAAAGGCAGTATGTAGGTGATATTACTGGATCCTATAACATTGCTCATAATGGCTATGTGATGGTTTTGCTAAGATTTGGCCTTGTTGGTTTTTTATTTTTTAGCTTCTTTATTCTGAATGTTCTAAGGAATTTGTCAAAAGCAACTCAATTCAAGTTTATTTTCCTTGGTGTGTTTTTTGGGTACTTGTTTGCTGTATTTGGTGGTGCTAATTATTTCGGTGACTATTACATGATTATTATCGCAACTATAATGGGGTTTTGTAATGATGAGCACAAAAAGAAGAGGATTATTAGATGATCATTCTAATCAACTAATGGTCTTTTGGGAGTGAGATTAGTGAATGAAAGCAAAGTCTTCTTGAGAACTGTTGAGGGAACAGGATATCCAGGGTCGGAAAGCTACTTCTCACCATCAACAAGGTTCCCCGAATATCGTTTTGATAACGTTTCAAAAGTGCCGAATCCAATATATGATGGTTTTAGGAGTCTTCTGTTCGAAATGGGTCTTGATTTAGAGAACTTTGGAACTGGTAAGTGGAATCCTTTGGGTTTTCTCATTGGTCCTGGAACGAAGATCGTCGTTAAACCTAATTTCGTAATGCACAAGAACGGTTTGAAAGGGGAGGGACTTGATAGCTTAATTACAAACGTCGCATTAATTAGGGCTATATGTGACTATCTATTTATTGCAGCTGATGGTGATTGCTCGATAATTGTCGCTGATGCTCCTCTTCAAAATGCTGACTTTAACTCACTGATTGAAGCCTCTGGGCTTTCGGGCGTTGTCGAGTTTTATAATGCAAATGGACTGAATATTGTCGCTAAAGATCTTAGACTAAGGATTTCGGAGTATTCGGGGCTGGGTGTTCTAAAAGTCCTTGGAGAAAAGGAATTAAAAGAAGAAGCAAGAGATCACACTTTGGTTGCAGTAGATAATAGAAGCCTTCACAAAACAATTGAAAGCAAATGTAATGATTTCAGAGTCACAAATTACAATCCTAAAACTATGATGAACCATCATTCTGAAGGCAAGCATGAATACATTATTTCGAATGATATTCTTGATGCTGATTTAATAGTAAACGTACCAAAACTCAAGACACACAGAAAAGCGGGAATTACCTGTTCGCTTAAGAATCTTGTTGGTATAAATGGGCACAAGGATTTTCTTCCACACCATACTAAGGGTTCGCAAATAGAAGGTGGTGATGAATATTTGGCGCCTTCTAGACTAAAAAAACTTACTTCTTGGTTAATTGATAGAGGAAATACTTCAAGCACAAGGCTTTCTAAACACTTGTTGGCTATCCTTGGTCTACTGACGTGGCAGTTTTCCAAACTATTCTCTCGTGAAAGATATTTCGAGGGGAGCTGGTTTGGGAATGATACGATTTGGAGAACTGTCCTGGACCTGAATAGAATACTGTTTTACGCGCAAAATAATGGACAAATCTCGAATGGCAGAAATAGCAAGAAGTATATGACGATTGTGGATGCTGTGATATGTGGTGAAGGAGAAGGTCCTCTTATGCCAAAAAGTAAAGCTCTGAACTACATCATTGCTGGTTTCAATCCTGCTCCAGTAGATCTGGTGGCTTCATCTCTTATGGGTTTTGATTATATGAAGATTCCAACAATAAGGAATTCCTTTGCAATTCGAGAATTACCAATAGTAGATTTTACCCCTTCAGAGATTGAGGTAATTGTTGATGGAAAAGAGGTGCTTATAGAAGAACTGAAGTCCGCACACTTTAAGCCCGCGAGCGGTTGGAAAGGTCATATTGAGAAGTACTAGATTTTGCTGTCGTGTTCTGAGGACCGTAATGACCTCATTTCGTAGTAAATAAGATTGAGATGATTGACGGGGAGAAATTATGCTAAAAAAAGCATTAAAACTAATCAACAATCCCAGATTACTTGCACTTCGTTTTCTGCAGTTGAAAGTATTCAGGATATTGTCTGATGAAAAGTACATAGAACTCGAGTACAGATTACGGTTGGGAAAACATCTCATTTTGGACAATCCGAAATCCTTCAACGAGAAACTTCAGTGGCTGAAGTTGTATGATCGACGGCCAGAATATACGATGATGGTTGATAAGTATGAGGTTCGCAAATATGTTGCAGAGAAGATAGGAGAAGAGTATCTGATTCCTCTGCTGGGAGTTTACGATAGCTTTGATGAGATAGACTTTTCAAAGCTTCCTGACCAGTTTGTTCTGAAACCGAATCATACGTCGGGGAACGTTTTTATCTGCAAGGACAAATCGAAGATTAATTATGCATTACTTAGCAAGGAAGTCAATGCATGGATGAAGCGAAGATATTATTGGGTACACAGAGAATGGCCATATAAGAATGTGAAACCTCGCATTTTGTGTGAGGAGTATATGGTCGATGAATCTAAAAGGGAGCTCAGGGATTACAAATTGCTATGCTTCGGTGGAAAGGTTATGTGCTCTTTTGTGTGCCTAAATAGAAACTCAGATAATGGACTGAATGTTGATTTCTACGACATTGACTGGAATCCAATGCCTTTTGAAAGACACTATCCAAGAAGCGGTACAATAACTCCAAAACCTAAGACTTACGAAAAGATGGTTGAATTCGCTGAAATTCTTTCGAAAAGTTTTCCTTTTGTGAGGGTAGATTTTTATGAAGTTTATGGTCAGCTCTATTTTGGAGAACTAACTTTCTATCCCGGTTCCGGTTGGAGGAATTCACGCCGGAGTCTTACGACTATCTGCTGGGAAGTTGGATGAATCTTCCGAATAGAACGTGAGCTTGATCTATTAAGAGAGCGAAAAACTGTTTTCTCAGCGGTTTTTCAAACAGATGATTCAATAAAGAAATCGGTGTTTCTCTCAAGGCGCGAACCGATAGACAAGGAGGGGCATATGTCCAAAAGAATCTCAGTAATAGGCACAGGTTACGTAGGACTTGTAACTGGAACAGGTCTTGCAGACTTTGGAAACAGAGTTACTTGTGTCGATGTTGATAAAGCAAAAATAGATATGCTTAACCATGGCCAGATTCCTATATATGAACCTGGATTGAAAGAACTCGTGGATAAAAACGTTCGTGAAGGAAGATTATCCTTCACATCTGAAATAGACAGGGCAATCAAAGAAGCGGAAGTTGTTTTCATCGGTGTCGGTACTCCATCAAAGGAGAATGGTGAAGCTGACCTTTCTTATGTTGAGGCAGTTGTTGAATCGATTGCAAAGAATCTAGACGGATACAAAGTGATAGTCACCAAGAGTACAGTACCTGTAGGAACTAACAGATGGATCAAGCAGACAATTATAGAGAAATCCGGAAAGGATACATTTGATATAGTCTCCAATCCAGAATTTCTTAGAGAAGGCAGTGCAGTTCACGATGTCTTTCATCCAGACAGAGTAGTGATAGGTTATGAATCGGAAAGAGCCAAAGAAATCATCCAGGACATATATAAGGCTCTCTACATAATAGAAACCCCTTTCCTCTTCTGCAATCTTGAAACTGCCGAGCTTGTAAAATATGCAAGCAACGCATTCCTTGCAACTAAGATAACATTCATAAATCAAATAGCGAATCTCTGCGAAGCAGTTGGAGCAGATGTACATAAAGTAGCCAAGGGAATGGGTATGGACGGAAGGATAAGCCCGAAGTTTCTTCATCCGGGTCCTGGTTATGGTGGAAGTTGCTTCCCCAAAGACACAAAGGCACTTGTCGATATCGGAAACAAATACAATGTGGATATGTCACTTGTGAAAGAAGTAGTCTCTTCCAACGAGAAGCAGAAGGTAAGAATGGTACAGAAGCTGGAAACACTCTTTGAAGGAGAACTGAAAGACAAAAGAATAGGTATCCTAGGTCTTGCCTTCAAAGCAGAGACCGATGATATGAGGGAATCTCCTTCTATCATAGTGATTGAGGAGTTGCTTAAGAGAGGAGCTAAGGTAGTAGCTCACGATCCTCAGTCTATGGAGAACGCAAAGGCAATCTTCGGAGATAGCATTGAATATGCAGATAGTGAATACAAAGCAATGAACAACAGTGATGCTATAATGATACTCACAGAATGGAACCAATATAGAAGCCTCGATCTTGAGATGGCAAAGAAGCTAATGAAAGGAAATATCATACTTGATACGAGAAACCTTATAGAACGTGAAAGAGCAAGAGAACTTGGCTTTATATGTGAAGGGGTTGGGAGAAAATGAATCTTGACCTTAAACAATCGATTCTTGAAGACCTCTACAGATACACCGGAAAAGCCGACTTAAAGCATTTCCTCAAGGCTATAATCACAATCCCTGGATCAGGTATTTATTTCATCTCAGGAGGTGCAGATTCTTCTATGAAAAAAAGAAGAGGATCAGATTTTTTTGGCGAGATTTCGACTCAGACGCTTAAGTTTCAAGTTCGGAATTCAAATACCATACTTAACAAAGATAGGAAGGGTCTTTTATATAGGCCATTTCGGAGGAATAGTTATTAACCCAAGTGTTACTATCGGGGACAACGTAAACATTGCTCAGGGAGTAACTTTAGGGCAAGAGAACCGAGGAGAAAGAAGAGGATCACCAAGGATTGGTTCAAAAGTTTGGATTGGTCCAAATTCCGTTGTCGTTGGTAAAATCCGAATCGGAGATATGTGCTTATAGGTGCCAATTCTTTCATCAATTTTGATGTTCCAGATGAAGCAGTTGTTGTTGGCAATCCTTCAAGAATAATATCCTACAAAGGAACTGATGGTTACATAAACAGAACGGTGGAGGAAAAACAATGAAGAAAGTTCTTGTGACTGGTGGTTCAGGTTTCATAGGGTCTCATCTTTGCGAAAGACTACTCAAAGAAGGATATTTCGTGATAAACCTTGATAACTTCAACAACTACTACGATCCAAAGATAAAGTGGAGAAATATCCAGGAAGCTCTTAAGAATGAGAACTACGCCCTTTATGTAGGAGATATTAGAGACAATAAAATACTTGATCAGATAAACGAAGAGCAGAGAAAGATAGATATAGTATGCCATCTAGCGGCAATGGCGGGCGTGAGAAACTCCCTCAAAGATCCAGTAGAATATGTCAGCGTTGATATCGGTGGTACTGTAAATATGCTAGAGTTTGCAAGGAGGAATGAGGTCGAGAAGTTCGTCTTTGCCAGTTCATCTTCGGTGTATGGCAAGAACTCGAAAGTTCCGTTCTCCGAAGATGATCCCCTCGAAGGCCAGGTATCGCCATATGCTACAGCAAAGAGAGCTGGGGAGATCTACTGCCAGACATACAGCGATGTATATAACATTCCAATAGTTGTACTGAGGTTCTTCACAGTATATGGTCCGAGACAAAGACCAGAAATGGCCATCCATCTCTTTACAAGACTTATAATGGAAGGAAAGCCGATTCCCGTATTTGGAGATGGCTCAACCGCAAGAGACTATACATACATAGATGACATTATTGAAGGAGTCTATAGAGCAATGCTCTATGAGAAAGCAAGATTCGAAATCTTCAATCTCGGCAACAGCAAAACGGTGAAGCTTTCTGAACTGATAGCAATTATCGAACAAGTAACTGGAAAGAAAGCGATCATCGACAGAAAGCCGATGCAACTTGGGGATGTCGAGATTACGTATGCGAATATTGAGAAGGGAAAGGATTTATTGTCGCATTATCCGAAGACCACGATCGATTGTGGAATATCAGATTTTGCTAATTGGTTTGCGAGTGGCTTATTACAGAATTCTGACGTAATCCACTTAAGTTAAGAATAGCTTTTTAGTCAGAGAGAGAGTGAACCTGTTGAGTACAATTTGCTTCATGAAAAACATCAATTTAAGGCTTTGCAGTTGTAATTGATGACCAGGGAAAATGCACTTTGGACTATGCGCTAGGTGTCGACCCATGACAGTTTCGCTCTTTTAAAGGAGGTCCCTTGACCTGTGGCACATTGCTACTACAAAAATGGAGAAAAAGAGAAGAGAGCATTTGCTATTCAACCAAAAGGTCGCAGAAAGGAATCCGCTAAGTCTGAAGAAATCAGTGTTGAATTTTCACCTGACAGAGGTAAAGGATCTTTAGTTTCCATTATCATTCCTGCCTATAACTCGGAAAAAAGTATTCCCCGATGCATTCAATCACTTAATGCACAAGAAATGCAGGACTTTGAAGTGATTGCAGTTGATGACGGATCAACAGATAGTACATTAGAAGTGCTTAAAAACCATTTAATTGAGCTAGACAGACCTTATGTTATAGTCTCAAGGCGTAACGGGGGCGTAAGTGTCGCAAGAAATTCTGGGATCAAGTACGCAGAAGGAAAGTATCTCTTTTTTCTTGATGCGGACGATTATTTGTCGCCAGATTGCTTGGAAAAACTTCATGGAAGCGTGAGAAATGAAGGCAGCGATTTTGCTTATTGTGGTTTTAACAGGGTCGATGAAAGGGGCAATATCCTAGCTAAATATAGTGACTCATTTAGATACTTGGCTGTGAATGTTGATCCTAAGGAGCTTGTTCTCTGGTTTCTGAAAAAGAGGGTGTGGCTATCAATCGGTTGTGCTTTGTATAGAAAGGACATAATAGATTCGAATGATCTTGCTTTCACTCCTGGCTGTATGTATGGAGAAGATCAGGAGTTTATCGTCAAGTTTCTGATCTATTGTGATAAGGTTTCATGCGTTCCTGAAGATCTAATGTACTATGTTTACCATTCTTCTTCGGCCACTCAAAAAAAGGGTATCAGTTGGTTCTCGGGTATAGAAATGTGGAGAAGGCTGGATGAGTTTCTTGAGAAACAAGATGCTAAAGAAAGCTCTCAGCTGATTAGAAACTACCGACTTCCGCTCTCAATATTAGAGATCACAATTCTTAATGCAAAACAGAGAGTTCAAAAAGATGATTTGATTAGTTTGTTGACCTCTAAACGCGTTAGAGAAGAAGTTCGGGAGCTAAGACTTTCATTGACAAGAGGATCGGAAATTAGATTTTGGGTGTATTCTAAGATATTCCTTCTTAGTCCATCGCTATTTATCTATTTAAGCAGGTTTATTAAATGAAAAATCTTGGCTATCTTTGAGAATAGTGAAACTTTTGAAAGGCGATTAGAATACCCTTGTCACTTAAATGGTAGTAGTTGTGTTTCTGGGAAAATAGAAATGGACAAATAAAAATACATAAGAGTCATTGCCAGCGATCCGGGGAAAGAATACCCTTTAGTTGTGGCTAAACAATTAGAGGGGAGATAAGGAGTGGATGCTAACAATGACTCAAGCACATCATATCAAATATCTGTACAAAGTGAAGAACAAATCGGTGAGTTCAGTCCAAATCCAAAATCCATAATTTTCTTCTATCCTTATCCAAACCGAACTTTGTCACTTTACCAACACCTTCATCGCCGTCTTCCACAGTCCCCTGTTCAGGAACATGACGACAAGGTCTATCAGGACATCCAGGATGAAGTCGAAGAATTCCGGATCGATCTTCCATTGTTCATCTGGAAGCGCGTCCTTTATCATCTGTTTCACTTTCTCTTTCTTCTCCGGTCCGTTGCCGGGGGATTCTACATAACTTGCAAATACTCCTATTAGCGAGATTAATTCTCGTATGAAATCCATGGCTACCTCCTGTTGATTTCGTCCTTCGTCCAAGATCATGAACCCGTCCCTCGTCCTTGGATAGACACTATCAGCATCTTTGCGCTATCATTTCTCTGGAGGTGGTCTTCATGGCCGATTCTTATCAGAATCTAGATGTGTATAAGCTGAGTATGAAGTTTGCCTACGATGTTTATCAGATTGTCTCCACTTTCCCTGACTTCGAGAAATTCGGCCTTTCTTCTCAGCTAAGGAGAGCCGTTATCTCCGTTCCCTCTAATATCGCCGAAGGGTCAGGCCGTCAGTACAAAAAGGAGTTTGTGCAGTTTCTCTTCCTGGCAAAGGGCTCTCTTAGAGAAGCAATGGCACAACTCGAACTCTCGAAGATGTTTGAATATATAGATGAAGAGACTTTCATTCAGATAAAGGATCAGGCGAACAGACTCCACAAGATGCTTAACAGGTTGATCTCCAGATTGAAGAACCCGGGTGGCTGAGCCACCCGGAGCCAAGGACGCCGGACGGGTCCTCGGGTTTGGACGATGGACGTTTCTAGATCAGATTAAACAACTCATTCTTCTGAGTGTCGATTACCGCTGCGTAGTCTACCGCATAGCTTGAAGGGATCACCTTCAGAGTTATGAGGTTTCCCATCACAGTCTCGACCTCAGCCTGAGTCAGAGTCTCCTTGGGCTCTTTTATGTAGAAGCCCTTAGACTTCTTCGCGGTTGAATCGTACCATCTAACGCTCAGGTTTCTCATTTGAGTTCCTCCTTTCATTGTTTAGAGGTCAGTTGTTTGAGGCCAGAGGTAGGAAGATCTTTAACTTCAAACCTCTATCCTCTACCCTCTCACATCCGTCTCTTAGTCAATCGGTCCGAGGGTCTGGGTTTCGATCAGTCTAATGTCGGCGATGATGTAATTGGTGAGGCTTGCGATGTTATAGGCTGCATCGTATGCCTCCTGTGCAGTCATTGCCGAATCGACGCTGAGAGTCTGTCTAGAGAGGACTGGTTTGTCGTCCTCAATGACACCGGTATCCCAGGTGATCGAAAGTGACTTCTCGGTACCAACTACCATCACAGTTGATCCTAATCCCATGAAAATTCCTCCTTTTTTTGGAGGCCGGGGTTAGAGGTAAGGGGTTGGGGGTTTGAAAGATCTTACCCACCCGCTACCTCGTACCCGCAACCTCCGTTTTTCTTCGTGGCCACGTGAAATGAATATATATCACCGGGTCAAAAAACACCAAGCTCAGGTGAAAAACACCTGAGTTTGGCTCTGGAATAACGGCTATGTATAATCAAAATAGAGAAGCAAAGGCTCTTTTATTCCGATTGAAAGCTATCGCATTCATGTGTGAGCATTATGAAAAAACGAAAGAAAAAAGGCGATTTGAAAAGATAGAAATTCATACACATCGAATGAATGAAATAATTGGCTTTAGTCGGCAATAATCGCGAATAAATGACAGCATTTGAAAATATCGCTCCGGGTCTCTCAATGCCGAATAGCTCACGAACAGTTCTTGACAGCGTTTATGGGAATGATATAGAATATATACACCCTGTTTTGATTGACTAACGGAGCCGATGGAGGTTTTTCAAAATATGGAAGTTTTCGGAAAGACTGCTTATATCTTTTGTTTTCTTTGTTTAAGGGTTTCTTTCTTCAAGAACTCATCTTCAGGTCTGTCGCCTTAATAACGGCATGATAATTTTCTGAACGGGAAGAGTCTGCGCAAGTTTAGTTAAAGCTACACAGCGTTCAAACAAACCGATTTTGTTCGCAAGAATATGAAAGTTAATCTGGAGTATATCCAGGGCTTCATAGCCGTTGCATTCAGACAATTGAGTTCTGGATGAACTCAAACCATGGAGAGAGGAGGTGATTTATGGGCAACCTGCGCGATGAGAGGATCATGAGAGAACTTAGCCAGAGGGAGCTCGGAGAGGTGATAGGCAAGGACCAGAAGTATATCTCCGAGGTAGAGCTGGGAAGGATAATTCCCGGTTTCAGAAACGCCGATACTCTTGCCCGTTTTCTGGGCGTTCCGGTGGAGAGGATCTTCCCCTGTTTCACAAGGACTTCCAGATTTCCCGGCTACAAGGATCTCATGTATCTCTACAGTCTCGGTTACGACATAGCCTTATATGAGAACGCCATGAGAGAACTGACAACAAAGGAGGCACAAAATGACGGATGAAGAAGGTCATCGGTCAACGGTCTACCGTCCTCCGAGAAGGCTAATTGAAGAGCGAGAAGATGCTTTGAGTTTGAGACGAAGCTTCGCTTCGAGAAAAACCCATTCGAGACTACTAGAAACTCGAAGGGAAAACAGATCCAGCATATGATCTTTGAAAAGAACTCCTACTCAGAATCGTTTTGAAACAGGCTCATCAGGTAAGTGTCACGGGATGACAGAATGAGGCAAGTCAGGGATGATATTTTTCTTACTTTTCGTCATTCTGACAAAGCTTCTGGTCAGAATCTGGTTCTGATCTTGTTGCCAAACTGATACTTACTTTTGCGCGATAAAGTACGAATTGCTCTTCGCAGCGAATAGCCATCAGCGAAAAGCGGCTCTTGTTCTTGCATCCAACAACTTGGAACTTGGAACTGAATTCAAGAAAGGAAGGTGATTCGCCATGAATCCGGCAGTAAAAAACGAGAACGGACCTCTGCCAGGAAATCCGCTCTCAAGAAACAAATGTATAAACACCCAACTAAATACTACCACTTTCAAAAGGGAAAGGTCTAAATCTGTTTACCCTTTTTGCAACAGTGATATTACTTCGTCAATTCCCGCAGAAGAAGTGAAGGGTTTTGGTTCTGAAGGTTCTTATCCAACCTGCAAACCTGGGCTTGCGTTCTCTGAAAAATTAGCTCTTGAGAAATCCCAAAACGGAGAACGGGTGACGGAGAACCGCCAGCCGTTCCCACTATCGTATTCAAGAATCAAATCCTTCGTGGAATGTCCTCACAGGTTCTATCTCCGCTATTTTGAGGGACTGCCCGAAGCGCAGGGAGAGGGGAGAAAACACAACGGCCTCATTCTGAGGGCGATGTTCAATTCTTATCTCGGCAATTCTCCTACTCCTCTCCTCTTTGGAGAGAATCTGAAGAGGGACCTAGACCAGATAGAGTTCGGAGTTCAATTCCTCAATAGCAAAGATGTTGTAGCTCTAAATATTCCCTTCGCGCTGGATAGATTCTCCAATCCCGTTCCCTTCGACGAACCGGAAGTGGTGTTTAGGGGCGTAGCGCAGGCGCTCTATGAAGATGAGCGCGATGTCAGAGGTAAGAGGTCAGATGTAAGAAAGGCCGTAACCAACGAATCGGATTTCTTTGAGAAAGGAGTACGGGATATAGAAGACTTGAAAGGGGAAGATCCAGAGCTCTTCTCACCCCTAACCTCTCACGCCTCGCCTCATGCTCGGCTCGTTCTCTGCCACTTCAAGGCAGGTTTCGGTGATCCCGACTGGGAGAGGCTGTTTCTTTACGCCTGGGCTCTCTCGAGACAGGGATACGAGATAGGAAGGATTGAATGGGTCTCTCTTTCTGCGGGGGCTTCGACTTCAAAAGAGGTGACAAAGGAAAATCTCGAAGAGGCCGGGATCAATCTTCACGCCTGGATAAGCCAGATCCTTAAGAGCGATTTTTCACCCGAAGCAGGAGATCACTGCTCTTACTGTCTCTATCATTCCTTCTGTCCCTTAATGGAAAAGCTTGGAGAGGACCTCATGATTACCGACAGTGATTCATTGAAGAACACCCTTCAGAAGACGGTCGCCTTTCAGGAAGGGGCGAAGAAGATGAAGAAGCTCGCAGATGAATTCATAGAGAGGGAAGGGATAGGAAAGGTAGAGCTTCAGGGATACGAGTACGCGAGCGATGAGGCTCCAACGCAGATAAGGCTTCTGGATAGAGAGGCGGCGCTGGATACCGTCGTAGGCCTTCCAGATCCATTCAAATTCATCACGTTCAGGAACCTGTCCGAACTGGTCGACTATCTTCCCGAAGATGCTTACGAGAAGAAAGAAAAGCTGAAGCCGGTGAGGAGGTTCAGGAAAGCATAGCTTTTGAAAAAGATGTAAGAGGCCAGAGGGAAGACGTAAGAAGAGCAATTAGATCCTGCCTTTCTAACCTCTAGCCTCATACCTCTCACATCTGTCCGATCTTTGACTGGAGGTTTTAGTATGAATTACATAGAACTGATCAACAACTTCTGGATACAGCACAGGCGGTTTCATTTCAATGAAAAGGAGATCTCCATGTTCTTCTTCCTTCTCGACAGGGCGAATGAGTTATTCTGGCCCGAGAGTTTTTCCCTGCCTGCCAGTGTTTTCAGAAAAGAATTCGGCTGGACGAGAAATCAGGTGAGATGGGCGAGAAGCAAACTGATTGAAACCGGCATTATAAGCTATTCTTCAGGCGATACAGGCAGGAGCGGAGAGTACTCTTTCTCGGGAACATTTCTACGCGCATCTTCAACGCAATGTGTGAGCAATCCATGCGCACTTTCCGCGCACGGTGATGAGTTAATAGAAACCTCTTCAGAACTGGAAGAGCGTTCATCGGAAATGTATAATGGCGAAGATTCTACGCGCAAGTCATGCGCAGACCATGCGCAACTTTCGCGCGAACCACGCACACGCACATTATATATAAACAAAACAAAACAAGACAAAACAAAACCTAAAAACATTCTTTCTCCTTACGGAGAAACGAAAGTTTCACTTTCGCAATCGACAGGAGAAGGGGTGAAGAATGAAGAGAATGATGACCCTTTGCTAAACAGTGAAGCAGCAAGAAAATCATCGACGAAACAGACTGCCGATTCTTCGGAGATTGTTACGGTCATAGGGCCAGTATCCGGTGTCCCGGAAAATGGCAGTGCCGATCGCGGAGAGATTAGTCGTGGTGAGTTTTCTCCCGGCGAAGTTGCCGTTTCATCGTCCGAAATCAAATCGAATTCGAAAGATAAACCTCGTAATGGCGAAGCCGGACCTCCGGAAGAAGTCCCGCCTGAAGACTGTGTAGTCGTTCCGCTGTTCGAGATGAACGATCCTGGAGAAAAGCAGAGTGAGGAAGGTCAGGAAGATTTCTCATACCTCGAGTCCTGTTCGAGATACGAGAGAGACGTAATGGAGACCTGGGAGGCGATAATAGGGCCCTTCGAGAGGGAATGGATTCCCCTGCTTAGAGAAGCCCTGAGGAAATGCTATCCCTCCCAGATAAAGACCGCGATCATAGCTATAGACAGATCGAAACACGAGGTACTCGAAGAGATAGGCTTCGAGTATCTAATGCAGCCCCTCCTCAGGGGAGCCTTCGGAAGGAGAGTGAAGAAAAATGGAAGAAAAGATTGGAGCGATTCTGAACCGTTTAGAGATCCTATCGAAAAGTTCAAGAATCCAGCAAGAGAAAGACCCAAAACATATGAAGAACTCCTCAAATACACGGTATAGCAAGGACGAGGCGATAGAAGAGTGCATGAGGAACTGTCCCGGTCCGGAGAAGTGCCCTTACGGGGGATACATAATCTACGCCAGCGAAGATCCACGCTACAGCGACCTCATGTACGAGTGCTCGATATACAAAGAATTCAGAAGGGTGAGGGAAAACATGGAGAGGCTGATAAAAGTCCTTCCCAAGGGATTATGGGAGAGAAGACTTGACAACTTCATCCCCGAAGACGAAGTTACAGAAAGGGCGCTCGACCTCTCGAAGAAGTACGTGAGACACAGGGCGTGGAAGATCGGGTCGAACTTCGTGCTTCTGGGAGGCTACGGGACCGGAAAGACTCACCTCGCTGCGGGAATAGCGATAGAGGCGGTCAATATGGGAGACACCGTAGCTTTCATAACGGCCCCGTCTCTTAAGATCGGAGACTTCAAGACTGTTTGCGAGAAGATACAGGAGTGTTCGGGGGTTGACCTTCTCGTTATAGACGACCTCAGCAACGAGACGGAAAACAAGATGACCACAGACAAGATATTCGAACTGATAAACCACAGGTATGAACAGGGTGCGGGAACGATAATAACCTCCAACCTGAACTTGACAGATTTCGACTTAACCGTCGGGGCAAGGATCTTCAGCAGGCTGGGTGAGAGGACTGCAATCATGCGTCTGGAAGGAGTCGGCTCTTACCGTGAGAAGAAGAGGGAAAGGTATGTGGCATGGACGAAAGAGCCGCTGGGAGAAGAAAACACGCTTGGCTAGAAAACGCTGAACGCTGGGTAGAGCAAAGGCAACAAGAAGAACAAGGTCAAGGGTCAACGGTCCCCCGTCCGCCGAATTAGGCGACTGTGCCAGAAATACTCAAGAGTTATGGAGGTTTGAAATGTCGTTTGGTTTCAAGAATCTGGAAGTCTGGAAAGTAAGCAAGTCCTTCGCAAAGGATGTGTATGAATTAACTTCATACTTTCCTTCAGATGAGAAGTTTGGTCTTGTCGCTCAGTTAAGAAGGGCAGCGATTTCAGTTATGTCGAATATTGCTGAAGGAGCAGGGAGGAAATACAAGAAAGAGTTTGACCATTTTCTCTATCTTGCCCGCGGTTCCTTGAACGAGACAGTGGCCCAGTTGGAGATTTCCTTTGAGTTTGGCTATCTGAATCGAGATCAGCTTGATCTAATCGAAAAGAAGGCCGAAAGCATTAATAGAATGCTCTGGAAACTCTCCAAATCTCTTGAAAAATCGGAGGACCGATGACGGCTGACGGAGGACCGCTATTCCAGCGTACAGCGATTCTTATGCTTGCAACTATTTCGACGAAAGGAGAAATGTGATGGAAGACAGAATAACCAAGACTTTGGCTTTGCTTCTGGACGGAAGTTGGAAAGAGGCGTTCAAACTTTATCACGAGATAATAAACGATCTCTCAAAGAAGGAGAGTGTTCCGGAAACAGTTCATGACACAAAGGACAGTCAAACCTCTTCGAAGACCGAAGAGGCGGTATCTGTCGTGAGTGAATTTGAGCGATGGCCGACACTGAACGATGAAGAGCTGTGGGATCTCGGTCATATTTCCTATCTCTTCGATGACACGGAGACGGCTGAATCTCTTATCGAGGAGCATTACTCAAGAAAACCGAACGACATAGAGGGGATGGTATTCCTCGGAATGATCTACAAGAAGAGAAACAAGCCTTACAAATCCGAACTGATGTTCAGGGCCGCACTTTCGGAAGATAAAGACAACATGAAAGCTGTGGAAGAGCTTGTTTACCTTTACCTCGAAACCGAGAGGCCTCTCGACGCCCTCGCCTGGGTACAGAAGTTACTGAGACTCGATCCCCGGACTCCGAAAAACTACTTTCTTGCAGGCAAGGCACTAGAGAACCTGAATAAGGAAGAGCAAAGCAGAAGATACATTATCGCCGGTATGATCCTCGATCTATTCGGCTTTTTCGGGGGAAGTCTGCAGAGCTTCTACGAAGACAGACTCGGCAAATCGATCACTATAGCCGATCTCTTCGACGGAAAGGAGGTTATTGAGGAATGGGTAGGAAAAAACCGGCGCGCGGTTGACCGTTCTCCGTTCTCCGAGTTCGAACACCAGGAGAGTAACTAGTTCCAAACGGTTGCTTTGTCCTTAGACGCGCTGTGAAGATCAGAGAGCCGCTGATGGCTGAACGCTGACGCTGGGAGGAGCAAGGATCCGTTGGGAAGGACAAAGACTCACTGATGGCTGAACGCTGGGGGTACGGGGCTACAGGTTCGTAAGATCTTGACCTACCCCCTACCTCGCACCCGCTACCACGACTCAAATTTTGGAGGTGAATGAAATGTCTGAATACAGATGGCCGATAGAGAAACTGAACGATATTCTTCAACCTATGAGAGAAACGGACCTTATCGTAATAGGTTCGAGGCCCTCTCAGGGAAAGACTACGCTAATGCTGAACATGGCATATGAATTCACGAGAAAAGGAATAAGGACTGCCTATGCAACCGTAGACAGAAGCAG
>NZ_JFHJ01000710.1:0-1040 GCF_003666285.1 Mesotoga sp. HF07.pep.5.2.highcov
CAAGGCAATCGAGCAGTTCCCCGAGGCAAGTCTCGAAAAATTGATAGTCGAAGGCTCAAGAGGTCTTTCAGGAGACTTCGCCAGACAAGCGGCTCAGCTTTACAACAAGAATTCTCTCAGCGGTGAGCAACACATACCCTTTATAGACGCAATAATAAACGACAGTTCAGCGAGATTTGTCTTAAACACGCTAAACGAGGGAGCAATTCCCGGGATCGAAGATAACGTTGCCGTCGAAGTGCCCGCTTTGGTTGACAGAGAGGGAATCCATACAGAAGTCATAGATCCCCCTCTCCCCGAAAGAATCGTTAAATGGTATTTGAAGCCAAGGGTACTAAGAATGGAGTGGGCTCTCGAAGCGTTCATTGAAAGGGATTCCGATCTAATTGTTGAAATTCTTTTGAAGGATCCAAGGACAAAGTCATATGAGCAGGCGAAAGCGGTGGTAAGGGAAATCTTTGAGACGGAAGGGCTAAGTGAATAGGTTCAAAGAACCGATACTTCATGGGTAAATCGAAGTTAAATTAATCTCTTCTGTTTGTTCTCACAAGGTAAAGGCGTAGGAATGTACCGAGGCTTCCAGATTCGATGGTTGCTAAGCTGACGGGGTGGTCGAATTGAATGAGGTCTTCCGTTGTCCCTGGGCTGAAGTTGACAAATTGTATATTGAGTACCACGATACTGAATGGGGTGTTCCCCTGCACGATGACAACATATGGTTCGAGTTTCTGATTCTAGAAGGAGCACAGGCCGGCCTCAGTTGGCATACTGTCCTGAAGAAGAGAGAAGAATATAGAAAAGCCTTCTCTGGGTTTGATCCTCGAGTCGTTTCAAAATATGGAGAGAATGAAATAACTAAGCTAGTCGAAAATCCGGGAATAATCAGAAATAGAAAGAAGATTCATTCGGCAATTAACAACGCAAAGAGATTTATCCAGATTCAAGAGGAGTACGGAACGTTTGACAGCTATGTGTGGAGCTTCGTCAACAATAAGCCGATCATAAACACACGGAAGAGCCTTTCCGAGATTCCCTCTGTT
>NZ_JFHJ01000505.1:0-564 GCF_003666285.1 Mesotoga sp. HF07.pep.5.2.highcov
TTAGAACTTGTGGACAACGCGCTTTCACACGTTTCCGGTCACCTTTCACGAAAGCTGTATCCTCAGGGTGAAGGGATCGTAGAAGTACCCATCAGTGGCGAATTTGCTCTGTTGGATTCCGCCTGCTGGCTATACTCTATGCTGAAAGAGCTACGCGACTCGAACATGATGAAAGATCTCAAAAACTCTCAGTTCGCGGCTTGGCTCCTTGAAAGATATGATCGTGAGTTTCTAAAAGACTGGTACGGCAAAGATGGCCTTTTTTACGATGCCCTCGCCGAAAAAAGCGGGAATTTCGAGGGTCACTTTATACAAATTTACCCACTGTCCATGGGTCTCATCCGGAGAGAAATCGGGGAGAGATTGCTGGCAAAAATAGAGAAGATAGGCTACTTCAAAGAGCCGGGGCTGATACACTCGCTCCCTCTAAAAACCTTCGAAGCAGGCGATTATGGAGAGGGAGACAAAAACGATATTGTCTGGTCACTTCCCACTCTCCTTGCCATAGAAGCGGGAATTAGATACGGAAGGCCGGACCTTTCTGAAAAGTTCATCTTGTCTCTT
>NZ_JFHJ01000158.1:0-1522 GCF_003666285.1 Mesotoga sp. HF07.pep.5.2.highcov
GTTTTGCCTACAAGCGAATTGACCGCTCTGGGTGGAGCTTTTGCAGCGGCTCATGGCGTTGGAGCCGATGAGGTTATTGAAAAATGCGTAAACCTTCTTGAACCGGAAGAGATTCACCCGGACGAGCATCTAGTTGAGCCGCTGAAAGAGATCTATGAGAAGAACGCGAAAGAATATCTGGCAATAGAAAGAAACAAAAAGTTAGACATTCAGGAGGGATAAAATGCCGTTAGTACCGCTTACAGAAGTTCTCAAGGATGCACAAGCAAAGAAATACGCTGTGCCTGGTTTCAACTTTCATCTATACGAAGACCTCGTTGCGATTGTAGAAGCAGCGCAGGAAGCGAGATCACCAGTAATACTCATGGCTGCTGGAACCTGTATGAAACACTGGGGGCCGACGCTTGCAGCGGCTCTTATTAAAGAAGTGGCGGACAGTGTCGATATACCGGTTGTTGCCCATCTCGATCACGCTAGTAGTCTTGAGCTGATATTCAAGTCCATCCACGCAGGGTTCACTTCAGTTATGTACGACGGCTCCATGTTACCCGTTGAAGAAAACATTGCCAACAGCAAGATCGTAGTCAAGGTTGCAAGAGCTTTCGATGTATCAGTTGAAGCTGAACTGGGAAGAGTTGCAAAGGGTGAAGAAGGGGAATCGGCCGTTGAAATACTTACCGATCCTTCGGATGTAGTAATGTTCTGCGAGGCAACCGACGTCGACGCGCTTGCCGTGGCTGTGGGCACTGTGCACGGAATGCAGAAGCAGGAAGCCAAGATTCATCTAGATCTGGTCGACGCGATATCCGAAGTCTCACCTGTACCACTTGTGCTGCATGGTTCCAGCGGCGTATCCGACAACGACCTTAGGTACATTGCCACAACTGGTTTCTCCAAGATAAATATCGGGACAAGACTGAAGACCGTCTTTACTGAAGGTATAAGAGAGGTTCTACAGAATGATCCAGATCTAAATGATCAGCTGAAACTACTCAAACTGGCCGTGCCGAGAGTCAAGGACACAGTAAAAGAGAAAATAGAACTCCTCGGAAGCGGCAACAGAGCCTAGTTATCGCCTGATCTAAATCAGTGCTACGTTGAGAAGTGGGTTTGGTATGGGTCTAGCAAGACTGCAATCCCGTGCAGATGCCCTGAACAGAACCCCTTGGACAGGAGCCCCCAAACAGGAACCCTGAACAATAGCATTTCAGGGCAGGCTTCACAGGATGACAAGTAAGAGGCAGAATTGAGCGACTTAGGATGACAGTCTTCTCTTGTTTCGCGTTATTCTGCCTCTTCTAGGACCTGACAAATTCCCGCGAAAATGGGACCTTAGGAACATTTGGGAGCCAGTCTGCTAACGCAGGCCAGTCAGGCTCCGCCTGGCCAGTCTCGGCTTCGGCGAAGCCAGTTCCGCTTCGCGGGAGAAGAGCCGCTGTGCGCTTAAAATCAAGAACCCGCTGACACCTGGAAGAAACGCTTCGCACTGGACTCTGGCTAGAAGACGCTGAGCGCTGTGAAA
>NZ_JFHJ01000549.1:0-560 GCF_003666285.1 Mesotoga sp. HF07.pep.5.2.highcov
GGTCTCCTGGATAATTGGGTGAGATAAGGAATCCAGTTCATTGATTCTCTCTTCATCTGTCCATACAGTCTGGGGTGAGTGATTATCTCTTTGTAGTCCCTGTCCATTACGATAACTTCATGTGCGGTCAGTCTTGCCCATATCTCGGTCTTTGCATATTGTGGAGCGCTTGAATATGTATGCCTTCCTTTCTCAAGGGTGAACTTCGCGTGAGCATCTGTGCGAACGGCCAGGAGGATCGATTCATCGTACTTATTTGGCGCAAGTGTTAGAAGCTTTGTTCTGTCTTCTTCAAATCGCTCTCTTATCATACCTGGCTTCGAATAGTGCGGTCTTTCCATATCCTGATCACATCGAGTGAGGAGCTCTTTGTTGAAGGCCATTAGGTCACTTATCTCTGGAACAGGAACTAGCAGGTTTCTCCTATGGTATCCCACTTTACTTTCGACGCTGCCCTTCTCATTCCCGCTCTGAGGATTACAAAAGACTGCTTCGAATCCATAGTGATTCTTGAATCTGAGAAAGTGTTCTGAAAGGACCCGGTCTCCTTCCTTCAGTAT
>NZ_JFHJ01000261.1:0-889 GCF_003666285.1 Mesotoga sp. HF07.pep.5.2.highcov
GCTGATCTACGCTATGAGCTGGATAGACGGGGAGGAAAGGGCGGTCGATTCTGCCCTGAAAGCTCAGTTTGAATTTATCGACCGCATAAAAGATAGAACGGACTTCCTTGGTTTGAATTACTATTCACGGATGGTAGTTGAAAGCGATGAAGAGAGCGACATAGGTTACAAACTCCTGCCGGGATTCGGACAGGGCTGCAAGCCCAACTCGCTTTCCAGATCGGGCAGACCGACGAGCGATTTCGGCTGGGAGATCTACCCCGAAGGTTGTACAATATACTGAAGACGACTATGAGAAGGTACGACGTTCCAGTCTTCGTAACCGAGAATGGAATCGCCGATGCCACGGACGGACTGAGGCCATACTATCTCATAGGCCACCTGAAAGCAGTGGAAACGCTTATTGAAGAGGGCTTCAGCGTGAAGGGATACATGCACTGGTCTCTCACCGACAACTACGAATGGGCCTCCGGCCTTGGAATGCGTTTCGGACTGGTCAGTGTGGACTTCAATGATGGAAGCCTGACTCCGAGACCTTCCTACTACCTTTTGAAAGAAATTATAAAGCAGGGCTCGGTTAATGATTTCAAGAAGATGCTGAAAGAGCCGTACGACATCTTTGACGAAACCCTGCTCATCGAATAGGGGGAAAGGACTGGATGGTGACGATAAAGGATGTCGCTGCCGAAGCCGAGGTTTCGATAGCGACCGTCTCTCGGGTATTGAACGGAAGCGGCTATGTTTCCGAAGATACTAAGCTGCGCGTGTTGAGGGTCATCAACAGACTCAACTACCATCCCATGCCTTCGATTCGAAAGAAGAGCCTATACAGAACCCTGGGCGTCCTCCTGCCCAACACAATGGGAAACCATTACGGCGAAATTTTCAT
>NZ_JFHJ01000285.1:0-1429 GCF_003666285.1 Mesotoga sp. HF07.pep.5.2.highcov
AAAGGAGCTCACGAGGGCATTGGACTTGGGCATACATTCCTTAGGCACATCGAAAGGTGCAAAACAATCGTTCATCTTCTGGATATCTCAGAGAGTGAAGAAAGAGACTTCATTCAGGATTACATAGATATCCGTTACGAGCTCGAATTCTATAAGAGGGAGCTTGCTGATAAGCCTGAGATTGTAGTTGCAAACAAATGCGATCTCATTACACAAGCAGAGAGGCAGAAGAGGCTTCAACTATTCAAAGAAAGCACCGGCAAAGAAATAATTCCTGTTTCTGCCGCTACTCATGAGGGTACTCAGGCTTTGAAAGAAGTGATATGGAGAACGATTGAAGGAGACAGTTCATACCTATCGTCAATGAAAGGGGATGAAGATACCCCTCTACCGCAGGTCGAGCCAGTCGTCCTCACGGCACCCTACCCCGAGGATTTCAGAGTGGAGAAGGACTCTTCTGGAAGGTATGTGGTTCTGGGGCCGGCAGTCGATTTCTACGTGAGAAAGATCAGGGCGTTCAAGTATAGGGATCGTTTTATCATGGATAAATTGGAAAAAGGAGGATTGTCTTCAAAACTTAGAGACGCAGGAATCATGGAAGGAGATACTGTCGTAATAGATGATAGAGAGTATGTGTTCAGGGAATAGGATTGGGATCTTTGGGGGTTCTTTCGATCCAGTGCACAATGGACACATCATTGTTGCAATACTAGCCATAGAACAGCTGGAGCTTGAAAGGCTGTATGTAACTCCTGCTTACATACCTCCTCATAAGGTATCTTCAACGATTGCCCCTTACGAAAAGAGAATGAAGTGGCTTGAAATAGCGTTTGAAGGTGTTGAATGCGCCCACGTTTCGGACTACGAAAGAGATCGAGGCGGGGTCTCGTATTCTCTTTTCACAGTTAGGCATTTCTCTAGAGTTCACAACTGCAAACCCTTTCTAGTTATTGGCGAGGATAGCCTTGCTTCGCTTGACAGCTGGTATGAATACGAATCACTACTTCGCGAAGCAACGATCGCTGTTTACCCCAGAAATTCGATAGAGGTAGAAACTGCTTTGAAAGCAGAAATAGTTTGGTTAGATGCTCCGCGTTTTGAAATATCATCCACTGAAATCAGGAGAAGACTTTCAGAAGGTAAGTCTGTTAGGGGAATGGTTCCCGATTCAATACTTGACGAGGTAGAGGACTTCTATGGATAAACAGATTGGGCTTTCTCCCATGGCCGGTTACACTGATGCCGTTATGAGAGAGCTTTCAGCTGAATGGGGAGCGGATTTTGTCTTCAGCGAGATGATTAGTGTAGAAGGTGTGCTTAGGGCGTCGGGAAGAACAGAGGAGATCGTTCCGGTAACTCCAACGCGAATTCAACTATTCGGCTCGAGCGCTTCTAGAATGGCTAAGGCAGCGATGAGGCTTTCGGAAGT
>NZ_JFHJ01000097.1:0-581 GCF_003666285.1 Mesotoga sp. HF07.pep.5.2.highcov
GAGGATTTAAGATCAGGATCATCAGGATTCGAATACGAACTCATGCAAGAAACAGCTAATTAATGGTATTTAACTCACTTATTTATGTGCAATGATGAGCTTTTCAGGGATGTGGAAATCCCAGGATCGACTGAAGTTAAAACGTTTAGATTCAGAATTCCAAGCTCTGGCACAATGCTCCTCTCTTCTCAGACTCTCACAATCCTTCCTGATCAGTTCAGCAAAGGCTATAATCAGGTTGTCTAGCTTGAAACATAATTGAGCAGAGGTGAGCAGATGACATCGCGTGAAAGAATCCTTACTGCTTTGGGCCACAACGAACCTGATCGCGTTCCCATAGATCTGGGAGGAATGAGGACGACCGGCATTCATGTCAAGGCTTACAGAAAACTCGCCGACTATCTTGGTTACTGTGATCTTCCAGTAAGGGTTTTTGATGTTCATCAGATGCTTGCCTTTGTAGATGAGGAGATCAGGAGAGAAGTCCATTCCGATGCGATCGAACTCAAGAGACTGAATGGGGGCTTTGGAACTAAAATCGATTCCTGGAACGGGCGAGACATCTTCGATGATGGGTCGAG
>NZ_JFHJ01000527.1:0-5075 GCF_003666285.1 Mesotoga sp. HF07.pep.5.2.highcov
TGGAGCTTTTCTCCAAGAGGCCGGGAAATGTGCTTACTTCTGTCAAGGTGCCTGAAGGTGTCGACGGAGGCAAAATAGTCTCCATAATGAGAGACGAATATGGAGTAACGATAGCCGGCGGACAGGGTTCGATGAAAGGAAATATCTTCAGGATAGCCCACCTCGGGTATATGTCGGACTACGATGTCATTATTGCCCTGACATCTCTCGAGAAAGTCCTCAGAAGGCTAGGGTTCAAGGTGGAGTACGGAACCGGAGCAAGAGTTGCTATGGAGATTTTCGAGAAGGAGGGCGCTTGATGCTTAGACTACACGCTAACGATCCTCTCGACAAGGATGCAATGAAGATCCTTGAGGACAGCAAGCTTTTCGAGATAACTGCTGAGCATCTAGATAAAGATGAGTTGCTTAAGAAGATGCCCGAAATAGAGATCTTGGTCGTGAGAAGTGCAACGAAGGTAACCTCTGAGGTGATCGATGCAGGAAAGAAGCTAAAGTTGATTGCAAGGGCCGGAGTTGGACTGGACAATGTTGACGTTGAGGCTGCGAAAAGGCACAACATAATGGTTAGAAACACACCCGGAGCCAACGCCATCTCGGTGGCCGAACTCACTTTCGGTTTGCTTCTAAGCCTTGTAAGGCACATTCCAAGAGGTACGTACGGCATCAAGGAAGGGAAGTGGGAAAAGAAGGAACTGAAAGGTACAGAGATATTCGGCAAGACGATTGGTCTTATAGGATTTGGGGCAATAGGCCGAGAAGTCGCGAAGAGGGCTATTGCTTTTGGAATGAATGTCTGTGCTTATGATCCATTTGTGAAGGAAACCGAGATGGAAATTGAACTTGTTTCTTCACTGGATTCTCTATTCGATAAATCAGATGTCATCTCGCTCCACATTCCTTTAACAGCCGAAACGAAACACATTGTTGGTGAAAAAGAGATCTCAGCGATGAAAGACGGCGTTATCATCATTAACACAAGCGAGGGGGAACGATAGATGAGCAGGCCCTATATAACGGGTTAGTTTCTGGAAAGGTTTCCGGAGCTGCCCTGGATGTTTTTGAAGTAGAGCCCCCCTCTGACGAACTTAGAAGGAAATTGATCGGGTTGGGTAATGTGATATGTGTTCCTCATGTTGGAGCAAGCACGACTGAAGGTCAGAAAAGGGTTGGCCTTGAAATGGCCAAGATTATCGTAGAAGAATGCAAGAGCATGATATAATTCACATGATTTTTCTGGTGGAGGTGTAAACGTTGAAGGTTTACGTGGACAAAGATACTTGTATTGGATGTGGAGTTTGCGAGGGAATCTGTCCCGAGGTTTTCAAAATGAATGATGATGGAAAGGCCGAGGTTATTGTTCCCGAGACGGAAGCGGCTTGTGCTCAGGATGCTGCAGACTCCTGTCCAGTTCAGGCAATAAAAGTAGAATAGTTTCCAATTCTTAACGTTCACATGTAGGGGCAGACAAATGATCTGCCCCTTTCTATAGTGGAACACAAAATTTGTCTATTTTTTCTGAGTGTTAAGTCTGATATAGTAGTAATTGCTTCGGAAAGATTTATTGTAAATATTTCCTATTTTGCGGTTCGCTTCAGGGTTATAGCATTATTCCGTGGAGGTCGTTGTGTCTAATTCTATTATAAGCACTTTGAAGAAGAAGGTCTCAAAGAAAACGTGGGACAACTGGTTCTCCACATTTGAGTTGAAGGCAGTCGAAGATGAAAGGGTCGTTTTCTCGGTCGCCAACCTGTTCATCAAGGACTGGCTTCAGACAAAATATGGAGCTGTCATTTCCGATTCTATAGCCGAGATTCTCGGCAGGCGAGTCTCTTTTGAAATTGTGTACAAGAACAAGGAGACTCCCTCTGTAGATTCGACCAGCGACCAGATATCCGGTTCTCTGTTGAAGAGAAAGCCTCTGATGATTTCAAATCTAAATCCAGAGTATACGTTCAGTAACTTCGTTGTGGGAAGTGAAAACAAAGCCCTCTATGAAGTGGCGCTGGACGTAACCCAGAATCCGGGGAAGTATAATCCTTCTTTGTCTATGGGGGAGTGGGATTGGGAAAGACTCATCTTCTGCAGGCAATAGCTCAGGAGACCATGAGCAACTTTCCTGACAAGAAGGTTCTCTACATAACAAGCGAACAGTTCATGAACGACATGATTCAGTCGATAAAAGAGAACAACATTCAGAAGTTCAGAGATCATTACAGGAAGAAATCCGATATCCTTCTGATAGACGATATTCAGTTTCTAATAGGCAAGAAAGGTGTCCAGAATGAGTTTTTCCATTCCTTCAATGAACTTCACGATTCGGGGAAACAGTTGATAATCTGCTCCGACAGAAATCCCGAGGAGTTAGAGACATTCCACAGCAGGCTTAAGTCAAGGTTCCAGATGGGAATGCTGATGTCAATTCAAGAACCCCGCCCATCTACCAGGTTTCATATTGCCAAGCAGCTTGCTCAAAGGGAATCCGTATCTCTCCCGGATGATGTTGCCAAAGTTCTCGCGGACAACATCGATGGTAACCTCAGAAGATTGCGTGGAGCAATTATAAAACTGATTGTACACAGTAGTGTCTTTAGATCACAGATAGATCTATCTCTGGCAACCCAGATTCTCCAGTCTTTCACTGGCTCGATAAACGTTCCAGCATTCCAGAGACCGATTGACCAGATCTACTCCGCTATTGAGAAGACGATGAAGGTTACTAAGAAAGAAATCGAATCGGGGAGCAGGAGCAAGGACATTGTTCTTGCGAGGCAGTTAACTATGTACATTCTGAAGAATCATTTTGGTAAGCAAGTAACTGAAATAGCGCGTGAAACCGGGAAACAGCACTCAACGGTGATACACTCACTGAAGAAGATCGACAAGAGTGTAATGATGGGCAAGGGAGCAACAAAACTCCTGTACGACGATGTCATCGGGATAATAACTTCAAATTCGGCCGCAGTATGAAATTTCGTTATGCTGCCAGATCTCTTTCAACTTTTCTTGTCAAGCCAACTAATCCGGACAACCTTAATCTGAATATTTCTTTGTGGAAATTCCACCACTCTTTATCCAACAGATAGTAGATTCAGTGAAATTTACTTAGTCTGGAAGGTAAGAATGAAATATGCAGTTAGTTTCTTGCTATTCTTGGTATCTGCAGCTACGATCATCGGGACAATTTCCGACTCTCAGGCAAGCAGACTTCGAGAATCGATGAATGAGAAGTCAGGAGCATTTCCAAACATGGTTGATGGAGTCTTTGCCGTAAGTGAAGGATGTATAAGTCTGGAGGTGATAGATTCCAGTAGAGAATAATCGAAATACGAATACTCAAGAATCAATCGGATAGATATGACATAAGAGCTTAAGGAACTGCGGATAGAGTACTTGAAGCACAGAGTCCCGATGTTGATTTGGTTACTGGAGCTACAACCCCAAGCGAGTCTATCGTTGCGGCGGTCAAAAACGCACTAGATGAGGCTTCTTCATTTCCCAAATAATGGTGCATCTATCGTTACAGTTCTCGATGTATCCCACTAACAGTCCCAGAACAGAATGAGATTCAGCGGTGGAACCGTAATTGCCGAGAGCCTTCCTTTAAGTTTGAATCTTACATCTCTGCAGGTTCGAAAAGGCTCAGTATCGGATTGTTTCTTTCCCCACAAATCTGCCAATGATTATCTATTCCCGATAACAGAATACTTCCCTCTCCGATGTCGTAATACCTCTTTCCTTCGTAAGAATACTCGAGTGTAAAAGAGACCGTCATGGTTGCTTCCAGAGAATCTCTAAGGGTTTCTTCAGAGTGCAGTTCTATACTTATGTCTTCGTAGAGCTCGAAAAAGTCCGAGTAGAAAGAGGCAAGGCTGTGCTTCGGAAGAATTCTGCCGGAGGGATTACCCGGAGTAGCCACCCACACCTCTTCTGAGTAGAGTTCAATAATTCTGTCTTCCTTGGCTCTGTTTATTTCGCGCTCCAGTTTGGTTAGGACACTCTCCGGTCTGGCCAGCACATAGTTAATGCATCCGGAAGTAAGGATAGATAATGAAATCAGCGAAAGCAAAAGAAAGATGAAATTTCTTCTCGACAAAGCTTCACCCCCAGGTTAATCTTCTCCTCATATGATAGCAGATCGACAGGCCTAACTATCCTATGTTCTTGGAGAATCGTATGAATTAGAGATCTGTAAGATGAACTTGTGGAGAGTCGAACAAAATCATCACTCGGAAGTCTTACAGGTGGTAAGCTAGTCTAGCGGTTCTGTGAGGAGATTAGTCTATGAGAATGAACATTGCTTATCTTTTCCTGGTAATCTTGACTACTGTTGTTCTATCTGCAACCTTTCTGAACTTCAAAGACGACTACTCGAACATAAGAGTGCAGACGTCAGATGTAAGAAGGGGTGAGTCTTTTTCCATTTCAGTCCCCAAATCCACCTATGAAAGATCTACTCTTTCATATGTAAGGGGTGCAACACTAGAAAGTTTCTACAGCGATTCTGATCTCGTGACATATTCTTTCTGCGCTGATGACAAGAATGCGGTCATTGTTGTTGATTTCAAGGGCCTGTTCAGAGCCAGCAAAACCCTTTCCTTGGAGTTCAATGATTTCGTTGACAGTAATTCCGACGGTTTCCCTGATAAACTGGTGCTTGACTGTGAAGACGCCGAGAACTTCAGAGCATGGTTTGTGAACATTGCTGCCTACCAGGTTATTGAGTTCTCAAATAACTGGAAATCCGAAGAAAGAGATTGTAGCGGGCTGATCAGATTCGCCGCCAGAGAAGCTCTTAAGACGCACGACGAAGAGTGGTTTTCCGAGACAGCCGTAGACTATGATCTGTGGCGTGAGAAGACTGGAATTGATCTGCGAAAGATTCCGGACGTTAGAGAGTATAACTACCCAGATATCCCGATACTGAGAAACAGAATCTTCATAAGCAACGACGGAGCCTTCACTTACTTTGCCGATGCTTACAACCTGGTTCGTAGTAGTATGGTATTTAAGGGTAGGGATCTGGGAGCAGCAAGACCTGGCGACATAATTTTCTTCCATCATCCTTCGCCGTCA
>NZ_JFHJ01000275.1:0-596 GCF_003666285.1 Mesotoga sp. HF07.pep.5.2.highcov
GCTTTGCTGAGGATTAGCAGAGGCCAGAGGAAGCTGTTCCAGGAGCCAAGGAATGTCATCAAGCCAAGTACAAGCATAGCAGGTTTAACAAATGGGATTACGATACTGATAAGAAATCTCAATTTTGTGCAACCATCAATCCAAGCAGCATCTTCAAGCTCCTTTGGGATATCGAGCATGTACTGCCTGAGCAAGAATACTCCGAAAGTGCCCCCAAGTCCCGGAAGAATCAGAGAAAGGTAAGAATTCGACAGTCCCATTCCGTTTATTATGAAGAAGTGAGGTATTAGGAAGAGAACGGCAGGGAAGGCCAGGACAGCGACATAAATCCAAAAGATGAGCATACGTCCTCTAAATCTCAATCGAGATAGAGCATAAGCGGCCGGGATTGACAGAACCAGCGTTGCAAGAGTGGAGCTCACCGCAACAATCACACTGTTGAGAGTTGCTCTGATGAGTGAAAGACCACCTGAAGGTGCGAAGATGATCTTGTAGTTTTCTAGAGTTGGATTCTGAGGTATCCATTGAGGAGGAGTTTCAATTACGGCTGCCGCCGTTGATTTCATAGAAGTCGACAGCATCCAGAAGATCGGTGC